>JALNVE010000139.1 GCA_023227695.1 Paludibacteraceae bacterium | reverse complement strand
CTCTTACTACCGCAAGCTTAAAGCTCATCGGGTAGTCTTTTTGTGAACGTCTAACGTACTGTCTTTCTTTTCCTTTCATATTCGTTACTTTTTTGTTGTAACGCTATTTCAGGACGTGACAGAGTTAAATAAGGAAAGGCTCTCTATGGTCCTCTGTGTACAAAAAAGTTACACAGAGGATCATGGAAAAGTTACAGAAAAACACGGATATTTTTTGCATAGATATGCAATAATGTTATATAGGTCTCGTTTCTTATATGAAACCGAAATCATAAGGTTTTCTTTTTTTAATTAACGGATTGTATAACATTAAAAGTGATTGGATGGATAAAACCTTTACTAATTTTTCAGAGGTTGTCGAATTGCCTCAAAATAATTCGAAAGGAGAATCAAAACAGAATGAAAGTGAACCCGATGAAAAGGTTCTGTCATTTCTCTCGAAATTTGCGAAAGCATATCATGTCAGCAAGGCTGTAGCCGGAACGGCAACACTACCTATTGCAATGATTTTAAATTGATTTTTCTTGGAAAAATAAAAAAGGTCTAAAACTTTTTCGGTTTTAGACCTTTTTTTTACGATACCTGTGCGAACTGGCTACTGTAAATCTTATAGTAAGCTCCTTGTTTTTGGATCAGTTCCTCGTGTTTGCCTAATTCAACGATTTTACCATTTTCTATTACCAGGATCTTGTCTGCGTTGCGGATGGTGCTGAGGCGGTGTGCTATGATGAAACAGGTCTTGCCTTTCGTCAGATTGGCTATCGCCTTCTGGATCAAAATCTCCGTACGGCTATCGATGTTACTGGTTGCCTCGTCGAGCACAAGGATAGGCGTGTTGGCTATCACGGCACGGGCTATGGTGATGAGTTGTCGTTGTCCGTGGCTGATGTCTTCGCCGCCTTCACGCAACAAGGTGCGGAAACGGTGGGTCAGCTTGCGGATGAAGTTACGTGCATTGGCCGCAATAGAGGCCGCCTTGATATCTTCCTTCACTGCTCCCAGACGACCATAGGCAATGTTGTACCGGATGGTCTCAGAGAAGAGAAACGGCTCCTGCAACACAATGCCCAAAGCATGACGCAGACTTGATTGTGTAACGTCGCGTATGTCCACACCGTCTACCTTGATGGAACCCGAGTTGACGTCGTAGAAACGGGTCAGTAGGTTGATGATCGTAGTCTTGCCTGCACCGGTTGAACCCACGATGGCAATGACCTCATCGGGCTCTGCCTTAAATGAAAGATCGTTGAGAATGATCTTTCCTGGTTCGTATCCGAAGGTGACGTGGTCGAAGACAACTTCGCCCTTCACATTCTTCAGTTCAATGGCGTTTTCTTTGTCGCAAACTTCAGACTTCTCGTCCAGA
Source organism: Paludibacteraceae bacterium (assembly GCA_023227695.1). Taxonomy (GTDB): domain Bacteria; phylum Bacteroidota; class Bacteroidia; order Bacteroidales; family Paludibacteraceae; genus RGIG10190. The sequence continues at coordinate 7,003 of JALNVE010000139.1, read as the reverse complement.
AATCCGAAGATACGTTCAGCACCCGCAATGGCTGATTGTACCGAGTTGAATTGCGTTGCCACTTGGTTGATAGGGCGGAGAAAATTTTTTGTATACAATAAGAATGATTGGATAATTCCGATGGAGATAATTCCGTTGAAAGCAAGTAAACCTCCCGTCACCGCAACGATGATGTAGGAGATGTTGTCGAGCACACGCATAAGCGGCATCAAGATACCGCTGTAGATCTGTGCCTTCATTCCTGCCTGTTTTAGGTTGTTATTGTACTCCTCGAATTTCTTTATCTGATTCTCCTCTTGTGTAAAGTTGCGGATGATTTTCATTCCAGCCACATCCTCCTCTATCAGTCCGTTAAGCTTTCCGAGGGCAATCTGTTGCTGCGAAAAGTAACGACGTGTGCGCACCATAACGAAACGGCTCAGTAAGATAACCAACGGAATCGTGATGCAGGCCACCAACATCAGTTGGTAACTCAGTGCAAACATGAATGCCATTGTTCCTATGATGGTGAAGGCACTGCTGGTGAGTTGGATCATGGTGTCGCCCAAGGCATCTTTTATCAGTTCCACGTCGTTGGTGAAGTGAGTCATGATTTCGCCCCTCTGGTGCGTATCGTAAAAGCGGATGCTGAGCGAGTGGAGCTTGCTGTCCATCTCTTCGCGCATCTTCTTTGTGATTCTTTGACTGGCGTTCAGCATGTTGTACTGCTGTATCCAACTACAGAAGGAGTTGAAAACATAGATGCCACCGAGCAAGAGTAGCATCTGCATCAACTTAGAGAAGTCAATAGCTTGATCACTCTTAATGGCTGCTACAATGCAGTCGTCGATGGTTTTACCGATCAGGTATGGAGCTAAAAGGGTACAGCCAACTTCTATTAACGAGAAGGCGGTTACCAATACGAGTATCCATTTGAATTCTCTCCAATATGATATCAGATGACGAACCGTGCCCCAAACGTTGTTGGCCTTATCTGTAGGTTTGCCAAGTTGGTTCATTCTTTTTTGTCCGCCAGAGCTGCTAAAATTTTTCCCCAATTTATTTCAGTTTAAATTTTTCCGTATTCTGTTTGAAAAAAAAACTAAGAAACCTGAGAATTGTAGATTTCCTGATATATCTGATTGTTTGCAAGAAGTTCATTGTGTGTGCCGAAGCCTACCATCTTACCGTCGTCCAAAAGTAGGATTTTGTCTGCCTCCTTGATAGAGCCGATACGTTGTGCAATGATGATTTTCGTTGCCTTGGTCTCTTTAAGCGTGTGTCGTAGTTGAGCCTCTGTGCGGAAATCAACGGCACTCAGACTGTCGTCCAAAATGATGATTTGCGGCTTCTTTACAAGTGTACGGGCTATGCAGAGTCTCTGCTTTTGTCCGCCCGAGACGTTGTTGGCGCCTTGTCCTAATACATAGTCGAATTTTTCATCCAATGTCTGGACAAAATCGTAGATCTGAGCCTTCTGGCTGGCGTCGACGATCTCTTGCTCTGTCGCATCGTTCTTTCCCCAACGAAGATTGTCGGCGATGGAACCTGAGAAGAGCGTACTCTTTTGCATGACCATCCCGATCTTACTTCTGAGCTGTTTGATTTTATACTCTTTGATGTTCTTTCCGTTGATTTGGATGGAACCGTCAGAAACTTCGTAATAACGTGGAATTAGGTTGATGAGGGTGGTCTTGCCGGAACCCGTACCGCCAATGATGGCCAGTGTCTCGCCATTGTTAAGGGTGAAGGAGATGTCTTTCAGTACGTAGCCGTCGTCGTGAATGTCCTCATCGTCTTCGTTTTTAGCCTCGCTTACTATGTTGTTAGGCGTCTCGTATTTAAAGCTGACGTGGTTGAAAGTCAATGATTCAAAATCCTCAATGTCGCTGTCGCCGTCGCTGTCGCCGTCGCTCTCTTTGTCCTCAATCTGAAGAACCTCCTCGATACGCGTCATGGATGCGCGAGCTTCTGTAATGGACATGATGACTCTTGATGCCATCATGAGAGACATAAGGATCTGAGCCAAGTAGTTGATGCACGCCATGATTTCGCCGACGTTCATTTGACCAAGCCCTACCTTAATACCTCCGATCCAGATGACGAAGATGATACCGATGTTGATGGTGAGCGAAAGGATAGGCATCATCAAAATGGTGATTTTGTTTGCCTTGAGCGTGGTGTTGATCAGGTCGTCGTTGGCCACTTTGAAACGTTCCTTCTCACTGTCTTCCCTCACGTATGCCTTGATCACGCGGGCACCTGCAAGAGTCTCCTGCAAGATGGTGTTCAGGCGGTCTGTCTTTTCCTGCGTTATAAGAAAGTAAGGGTATGAGAGCTTAAGTATCGTGATGATACAGAAGAGCAGGATGGGGAGCATGACCAGCAGAATCGAAACAATTCCTTTGTTCATCGAAAGCACCATGATGATGGCACCTATAAATAGGAACGGAGCCCGGAACAGTAATCGCATGGATGCCTGTATGACGTGTTGGATTTTGGATACATCACCAGTAAGACGTGTTATGAGAGAGCCCGTCTGTAGTTTGTCAATGTTGGAGAATGAAAGATAGGCTATCTTTCGGAAAAGGGCTTGACGCATATCTGCTCCGAAGGTGTAAGAGACTTTTCCTGCTGAATAGATGGAGAGTACTCCGCCTATCATACCGAAAAACGTGATGACAAGCATCTTTATTCCGGTGGAGAGAATCACGTCGTGGTCGCCGCCTATTACACCTTTGTTTACAATCTCAGACATGAGTTCGGGTTGAGCCAACTCTGCGGCCACCTCGACCAATACCAGCAATGGAGCTAAAAGAGATAACTTCCAGTGCGGTTTCAAAAATTTCAATATCTTGCTGAAATTATGCGTTTTCTTTACTTTTTCCATGTTTTATTCGATTCTGAATTTTCCGATGACAGGGTTGTGGTCGGAGAATTCGAAGCCAAGATCTTTGCATTCGATTGATTCCATCTTTATGTTGGGTGAGGTGATGAAGAAATCGATCAAAGTGACTTTTGTTTCACCTTTCTTATAAGCGGCAACAACTCTTCTGTTGGAAGCGATGCGGTTGTCAAAGTTATATTTCCATCCGATAGGGAGGAGAGTGTCTGGGATAGAGACGAAATCGTCGAAGTCGAATGGTTGACCTTCGAACTCTGTCTTCAGACCCACAGGGCTTTGGTTGAAGTCGCCGCCCACTATCACGTAGTTGCCTTTATTGTATTCTGCTAAAAGAAAATCGCGGAAATAGTTGAGTTCTGCCTTGCGGATGGAACCGTTGTCGTCGAAGGCTGAGTTATGCGTGTTGATTACAACGAGCTCTTTGCCGTTGTTTGTCTTGATGCGGCTGGTCATGAAACATCTGTCGAGCATGAAGATTTTGAGTGGCCAGCTGAAGTTGAACGGATATGTATAACGCTCGCAAAGGGCAGGAGAGAATGCCGTGTAAGTTGCAAGTCCGGCATTGACCTTTCCCATTGGATTTGTTAATGGCTCTGGAACAAACTGCACTTTATAGTTGTATGTGAAGAAATGCTTGTGATCTGGCAATGTTTTGGCGATATAATCTATTTCGTTCATGTTATAGCTTCGTTTTGAATCTTGGTCTATCTCTTGTAACAAAAAGAAGTTGATGCTGTCGTTTGCACGGAGATATGAAGCAATGCCTTCGAGATTTTTTTTCACTTGTTTCTCTTCGGGACGAACTTTTATTCCTCCGTCGTAAAAGAAGTCCATCTCCTTGTCCAGACCGGCATAACCAATGTTCCAAGTCATGAAGGTGTAAGATTTACCTACTTTTATCGTGTCAGGAGAGTTGGATTGAGATACAACATCTCTCATGTCTGGTTGATAATCCACAATTGTAAAGTAACCTAAAAAGCTGATTGCCAATAGTATGATTACACCCAAAATGATAAGCATATATTTTAATAACCTCTTCATAATAGTATTTTGTTACAAGAAACAAATAACTGTATTTTTTGACTTTATATTAGCTGCAGGTGGGTTCTTTAAATCAGCTTAGCTGTGTTTCGAGACCGCTTTCGAGCTCAAAATGTAACTGATAGAGGGGACACAGCAGGCTATGCAACCCAAAGAATTGGTGGTTTGAACCGAAAAGAAGCCGAAATTCAATGAAATGTAGCACATCTTGTTTCAATCTTTTTTACGTTGGTAATAAGTAGAACCTACCTATATGATCAATATGAATATATTTTTCTCACTAACTCACAAAGATAGCTAACGAAGATTTAAATCTTTATAAAAAATGATTTTTTTCATTAAGAAGCTGTTTCGATTTTATTGTTAGATTATTTGAACTGTTTTTTCGTTACGAATGAACAAAATCAAAACGAATACATTTTTATTTTGATAAAAGGTTTTTATAAAAGAACAATTTATATGCAATTTTCAAATACGTTTTTAATCTGAAAGTTTTTATATTAAATTATCTGTGTTATCTTTGTAGGGAATTTTGGCAAATTATGACTGATGAAGAAAATAAGCTGACAAAAAGGTTGTCCGACAAGTTAAACCACCTGATTTTTCTTTATAAGGAGGTTAAGGAAGAGCGTGATGATTTAGCGAAGCGTTTGGAAGAGATCCAACGACAGCTTTCTGAGTCGCAGCTAGCGATGAAACAGCATGAAAAGGATTATCAGAATCTGAAATTAGCAAAGGTGATTTCTGTTTCTGAAGAAGAGTCTAAAAGCACGAAACATAGATTGTCAAGATTAGAGCGGGAAATAGAAAAGTGCATTGCTCTGTTAAATGAATAGGATAGTTATGGCTGATGATTTTATAACGATAACAATCAAAATAGCTGAAAAACGCTTTAATCCTAAGGTTAAGAGAAGTGATGAACAGTTATATAGAGAGGCTGCCGAATACATAAATGGAAAGCTGACGCGTATGATGAAGATGCACCCGAAGCAGGATATGCAAGTGTATCTGTCGTTGGTTTCTTTAGAACTGGCAATAGATTTATTATCTGAAAAAGGAAACACCTCACAGATGATGGAGGTTTTAAAACAGATGGAAGCAGACCTTTCTGAGTCGATTAAATTATAATTCATTCTCGATTTATAAGATATTTAGAGTTTTAGATTTTACCTTATCTAATATTTAGGTCGACGCACGCATTTTTTCCATGAAATTTGGTGAAACTTTTCTATTAAAGGTTACAAATATTCCCGCATTACGTTTGAATGTTCCGTTCAAAATGTAGTGCGTTTTTTTATTTTATATATTTATTCAATTAATTATCAATAACAAAAAGATATGATAGTTTTAATAATCGTAGGTGTTGCGGCACTTTTGATTGGTGGAATCATCATGTGGTTGGTGACGAAGACGTTACTGAAGTCACATGCTGACAATATCATCAAGGAAGCTGAGGCGGATGCAAAGGTCCAGAGAGACAAAAAAATGTTAGAGGTTAAGGAAAAGTACCTAACATTGAAGAATGAGTACGAGGCGCAGGTAAATCAAAGGAACGCAAAAATTCAACAGGCAGAAGCCAAGATAAAACAGCGTGAAATGCAGATGAACCAGTTCCAAGTTGAAATTCAGAAGGGTAGAACTGAGAACGAGGTGATAAAGGAAAATCTCAACAATCAGATGCAAATTGTAGAACAACGCAAACAGGATTTGGAGAAGATGTATCATCAGGCCAATGAGCGTTTGGAGGTTATCTCAGGATTGTCTGCACAAGAGGCTAAGGATAAGTTGATCGAGTCTTTAAAGGAAGAGGCTAAGACTGATGCCATGTCATTTGTAAATGAAATCATGGAAGAGGCTAAGATGACTGCTAATAAAGAGGCAAAACGTATCGTAGTCCAAACTATCCAGAGAGTAGCAACTGAGGCTGCTATTGAAAATTCAGTAACCGTATTTAATATTGATTCAGATGAATTGAAAGGCCGTATCATCGGTCGCGAAGGTCGTAATATCCGTGCTTTGGAGGCTGCTACCGGAGTTGAAATAATTGTTGATGACACTCCTGAGGCTATCGTGCTTTCAGCATTTGACCCTGTTCGTCGTGAGGTTGCCCGCTTGGCATTGCACCAGTTGGTTACCGATGGTCGTATCCACCCAGCACGTATCGAAGAGGTTGTTGCTAAGGTGAAGAAACAGGTCGAGGATGAAATTGTTGAGACAGGTAAACGTACAACCATAGATTTGGGTATCCACGGATTGCACCCTGAATTGATTCGTTTGATTGGTAAGATGAAATATCGTTCTTCATACGGTCAGAACCTATTGCAACACGCTCGTGAAACAGCTAACCTTTGTGCCATCATGGCAACAGAGTTGGGATTGAATCCTAAGAAGGCTAAACGTGCAGGTTTGCTCCATGATATAGGCAAGGTGCCTGATGATGAGCCAGAATTGCCACACGCAATATTGGGTATGAAGCTAGCAGAGAAATACAAGGAAAAACCTGAAATCTGCAACGCTATCGGTGCTCACCATGATGAGGTTGAGATGGAAAGCTTGCTTTCGCCAATCGTACAAGCTTGTGATGCTATCTCTGGTGCGCGTCCAGGTGCACGTCGTGAGATCGTTGAGGCTTACATCAAACGTTTGAACGATTTGGAGAAGTTGGCACTTGCATATCCAGGTGTTGTTAAAACATACGCTATTCAGGCTGGTCGTGAGTTGAGAGTTATCGTTGGAGCTGATAAGATCGACGATAAGGAGACAGAGACATTGTCATACGAGATAGCAAAGAAAATTCAGGACGAGATGACTTATCCAGGTCAGGTAAAGATTACCGTAATCAGGGAGACTCGTTCAGTAAGTTTTGCTAAGTAACAAAATTTAGCCCTATAGAAAAGGAGAACCAATCGGTTCTCCTTTTTTTGTAAGATAGAATCATGAATGAATTTCATGAGTTTTTTCGGATCAGCGGATAGGTGGGGTTGGTACAAGGACAAGAATCCCCAGATTCAAGAATAAAGTTTGGCAAGCCTGTACATGAAAAACTTCACGTCTGCCACGCCCCTGAACTGTGTTCGG
>JALNVE010000138.1 GCA_023227695.1 Paludibacteraceae bacterium | reverse complement strand
TAGCTATGTTACACCACGCAATTTGACCTATAGAGAAGTTACATTGCTCGATTTTGGCTCTGAATGTTTTGAATCTCTCAAACCACCAGCATTTATCGCAGATTAGAGCATGTTGCACCACGCTAATTGACCCATAGGTCAAATATTCAGCACATAAAATAAACAATAATGACGAGACTTAACAAAAATGCCAAATCTCGTCATTATCTATAAAATTCATATTTACGCTTTTTATCTTTTTATCTTCGAATAGACAATCGGAACAACAAAAGCATTCAGAAGTGTAGAACTGAGAAGACCTCCTAAAATGACTTTCGCCATTGGGCTTTGAATCTCATTGCCCGGCAAGTCGCCTCCCAATGCCAACGGAACTAAGGCCAAGGCCGAAGTCAAGGCTGTCATCACAATCGGATTCAATCTATCCAACGAACCATGCATAATGCTCTCATGAAGCGAAACGCCCTCTTTGCACAACTCATTGTATCGGTCTACCAACAATATACCGTTACGGGTCGCAATTCCAAACAAAGAGATAAAACCGATGATGGATGGAATACTGATCACACCACCCGTAATAGCCACGGTTAAAACACCGCCAATCAAGGCCAACGGGAGGTTGAGCAAAATCACCGCCGACTGTTTCACGTCACGGAACTGGTTATACAGCAACAAGAAGATAACCAAAATCGAGAAAATGGAGGTCAGCAGCAACGTGCGCGAAGCAGACTGTTCACTCTCAAACTGTCCGCCATACTCTACCCTATAACCTTCAGGAAGATCGACACGCTCCTTTATGCGCGACTGGATATCGTTCACCACGCTACGCAAGTCTCGTTCAGAAACATTCGCAGAAACAACCACCTTACGAGACACATTCTCTCGGTTGATTGTATTTGGACCCGAAGCCGAAATAACATCTGCCACATAACCCAACGGAACTTTGCGGTCTCCTGCATCGACCAGTAACTCCTTTATCTTTTGTATTCCGTCACGACGGTCGTCCATCACCTTCACGGTAAGGTCGAAAGTACGGTCGCCCTCATAGACCTGCGAAACGACTTCACCACCCAACAAGACGCGGACGTACTCTGAAAACTCAGAGAGAGTGATGCCATATTTTGCTAATAATTCCCTTTTAGGGATAATCTTTAACTGCGGACGCTCGACCTGCTGCTCGACCGTCAAATCAGCAACTCCCTCTACATCAGCTATCGATTTTTTCACCTCATTACCTAAACGGAAAAGATGATTCAAATCAGCACCAAAAATCTTAATGGCAATATTTGCCCTCGTTCCTGAAAGCATTGCATCCATGCGGTGAGTGATAGGCTGACCAATCTCCACATTCACGCCCGGAAGCGTTTTCATCTTTGTGCGAATCTCCGCCAAAACTTCGTCCTTCGAACGCTCTTTCAACTCAAACGGTGCCTCTATCTCCGAAACGTTCACGCCCAAGGCATGCTCATCCAACTCTGCACGACCTGTTTTACGCGCTACCGTCTGGATTTCGGGAACAGTCAACAGAATCTCTTCCGCCATTCGGCCCACCTTGTCCGACTCCTCCAACGAGACACCCGGCAAAGTACTCACATTAATCGTGAACGAACCCTCATTGAACGAAGGCAAGAAACTCCTTCCTAAATTAAAGAAGACGATCAACACAACCGCCAACGCGCCAAAGGTCGTCATCAAAACCGCTTTCGAGTGGTCAAAAGCCCACGACAAAGCCCTTCGGTACCAATTTTTCAAATGGTGCACCACAAAAGGCTCTTTCTGCAAAGCCTCCGATTTCTCCTTACCCAACAGATAACTGCACAGCACAGGAGTCAGCGTCAGAGCTACCACCGTAGAGGCAAACAGCGCAACGATAAAGGCTACACCCAACGGAATCAACATTCGGCCCTCCATTCCCGAAAGGAAAAAGAGCGGCACGAAACTCACCACGATGATAAAGGTGGAGTTCAAAATGGGGAGACGAACCTCCTTCGAGGCCTCAAAGACAACATGCAGCAGAGAATCTCGCTCTGCCTCCGGTTTCTGACGATTTTCACGCAGACGTTTGTAAACATTCTCCACATCCACAATGGCATCGTCTACCAACGAACCAATGGCAATAGCCATACCGCCGATACTCATCGTATTGATGGTAAAGCCCATCAACTTGAGCGCAAGGACAGAGACCAAGATAGATAAAGGAATCGTAACAAGGGAAATGACCGTTGTACGAACGTTCATCAAGAAGAAAAAGAGAACTACCACAACGAAAAGTCCGCCTTCAAAGAGCGACTTCTGTATATTACCTATGGAGTTATCAATAAAACGAGACTGGCGGAAAATATCCGTAGACATTCGAACGCCGGCTGGCAAAGTAGGCTGCAAATCAGCCAAGGATGCATCGATACGATCGGTCAACTCTTTCGTGCTTGTATTGGGTTGTTTCGTTACGGTGAGCAGCACAGCTGGTTTGCCTCGATAAGAGGCTATGCCCAACTTAGGCGATTTCGAGCCAACCTTTACCTCCGCAATATTCTCCAAAAGTACAGGCACACCGTTGTTCTGTTTCACCACCGCCTTCTGCAGTTCCTCCACATCGTTGGACGACAAGACGCCACGGATAATGTACTCGTTTCCGTACTCATAAAGCACACCTCCCGAAACGTTCTGGTTCATCGCACGGAGAGCAATCATCGCCGAGTCCAGCGAGACGTTCAGATAACGCATACGTTCAGGATTCAGGAGCACCTGATACTCGCGTATGTCACCACCCAGCACAGCTACTTGCGCCACGCCACCCATGGCTAAGAGACGCGGACGGATAGTCCAGTCGGCCAAGGTACGAAGCTCCTCCATCGGGACAGAGTCCGACTGTAAGCCGATAATCATCAACTCGCCCAAGATGGACGACTGCGGGCCCAGCGTAGGTTTACCCACACCGGCCGGCAAGCTCTCACCTACCATAGCCAACTTTTCGGAGACAATCTGACGGGCAATATAAATATCCGTACCCCAATCAAACTCAACCCAAACCACAGAGAATCCGTTGGTAGAGGATGAACGCACACGGTTCACATCGGTTGCACCATTCACGGAGGTCTCTATCGGGAAGGTCACCAAACGTTCCACCTCCTCGGCAGCCATACCGTTGGCCTCCGTCATAACCACAACCGTAGGTGCATTGAGGTCAGGAAACACATCCACATCCATCGTCATGGCTATGTACAAGCCACCCAACAAAAGCAGAACCGATCCGATCAAGACCACCAAACGGTTATGAAGTGAAAATCCTATTATCTTATTTAGCATAAATCAACAATTCTAAGTGAGAAAACATTTTCAAACCACACATCAATGTTGGTGCGAATGAGCTGGAATAGCCGCAGAGGCTGAAGCCAAACGAATTTGCATAGCACCATGTGTCACTACTCGGTCGCCAGGGTTCAATCCTGCAAGGATCTCGACACGACAACCATCAGACTGTCCTAGCTTCACCTCCTGACGACGATAGCCCTCCTTGTCTACATTCACGAAGACGTAGTAGATGCCTTGCGACTCCATCAGCGAAGCCTTGGGCACAGAGATCACATTCTTGCGTAGGGTGGAGAGCAGATAAACTTCAGCAAAACTACCTGGTACCACATCGCCCACATTATCGAACTCGAAGATGACGGGCACGAACGATGAGTTCTCGGAAGTTGTCTTTCCAAAAGAGAGAAGTCTGCCGTTCAAACTGCTTAGGCGGAAAACGCTATCGCCGTATGCCAATTTGAAGTTGGCACCATGAACGCCCTTCAATTTGTTGAAATACTTCTCCAAGACATCCGCACGAAGCTGCAGACGACGGTTCTTGGTCAACACCATCAACGGCTGACCAACAGATACATATTCACCCTGACCTACCAAACGGCTCTTAACAAAACCTGACATAGGTGATTGGATTCGGATTCCTGCCGAAGATCCACTTCCCGAGAGAGCCTCGTAAGCTGTCTTGGTCTTCTCATATTGTAACTTAGATTGTTCAAACTCCCTTGCTGAGATGATCTTGTCAGCCACTAAACCTCTATTTCGTTCATACTCCAAACGGGCAGCCTCATACTCGGCCTCCGCCTTGACCAACGGATCTCCTTCTGCCATTTTTCGAGCAGAGACGGTAGCCACCAACTGACCCGCAGCAATGCCAACACCTTCTGTCATCACCGATTTGGAAAAATCAATCACCCCATTGATGGACGAGACAATGGTCACCTCATTATCTGAGGCTGAAAGCACCTGTCCGCTTGTCTTGATTACCTGCTGAAAATCGGCAGGTTTCACCTCCTCCATCTCCAATTTGCAGGCAGATGCCTGCTCGGGTGTAAAGATGATTTCTTCCGAATGAGCTGCCTCAGCCTTCTCTTCTCCTTCATGTTCATGCTCTGTAGAAGCATTCAATGATGTCTCACAAGAGTGAGCATCTTCATCTGCATGGTTCGACCTATTGCAAGCTCCACAGAGAACAGCAACAACGGCCAATGCCAAAAATCTAACTATCAAATTTGCCATAATTATCCTGTTTAAAATGAAATGAGATGGTTGCTCATTAAGCGTTTCTCGAAGCATTAATGCATTATAAGCTAGCATCAAAGACGAGATACGAGCAACGAAAGTTGGATCGAAGAATACTCCGAACAACTAAAATCTTGAATAAAAAATTCTTTTATGGATAATCAAGCCACAGGAGGGGCTCGGAAAGAGTGAGTAGACTTTAATAAAGCAGATTTATAATATATATGATATTCATCTGAGGCATCGTCAGTTACCAAGACTTTAACAGAAGAGACAAGAAATAAATCAGCCGAAAGAAAGGCCATCAGAGATGGCATAACAAACTTATGGTCGAAAGAGAAATGATGATTTATCACCTCATAATTGCGTGTAGAGAGGAAGCATTCGCTTTCATCGGTCTGGCGACCACTCTCTTCATCGTGATGATCAGTATGAATATCGTTTACGGCGTTGTCTGCTTCACATCGTTCTATCTCCACACAGGCAACATCGCCATGGTGATGATGCGGAAGAAGCGTCAGCATCATCAGAATAGCAACGGCAAAAGCTACAAATGATATGGAAAAATTGCGTTTAACCATGTTATCTTTTGTTTTACAAGTTACAAATATAGAGAAAACGTTTCTAATCAGATATTTAATTATACAAAATAACATTAATATGAACAATTAATAATTTATGTCCATTTATAAACACAGAGGTTTGCATTTGATCCAATTGAACATAAAAAAGAGGCAACATCTTCACGAAGTTGCCTCTTGAAAACAAAAAACTACACTCACAAACCACTAATACACAATAAATGCTTGGTTTTATCGGACAATTCGATAAACACGTCCGTTATCGATTGCCTTCAAAATATATATTCCTTTTACGGAAAGAATAGGATTTGCCTCTTCTCCTAAGAAGCCGTTTCCATTCACAGAAACCTGGCCAATACATTCTCCCGTTATCTTAAATACTTTATAAATACCTGATGCATAGAGACCCTTATTTGAAGTTACGTCAGTTGCATCGGTAACATTACCCAAGAATTCAATATAATCCAAATTGAAGTAAGCACCCTCAACAGAAATCTTCATCACATGCTTACCTGCTGTCAATACAGAAGTCTCACCTGTAATAGTGGTATAAGTCTGCCAATCCTCACCTTGAGGCACTTCAATCTTATCAGTAATCTCAACATCATCCATATATAGACGGAAGGCAGCACCTTCCAATCCTGACGAAACAGAAGCCTTCCAACCGTAAGTTTTTGCCTCTTTCACATCTACGGTGTACTCCAACCACTCATCGGTCAAGGTATAACCGAGTTTGTAACCCAAAGCATCATCACCCTCGATATCCACTCCCTCTTCACGATAAGACTCTCCTTCATTCTTATCATCCGAATCGTGATAAGCGAAACCTTCACCACCAAGGTCATAATTCTCAGCCTCAATTCTTCCTGGAATGGAAGCCGCTTCACCTGAATAAGGAACTTGAGGTACATTTACGACAACAGCAACAGGTTGAGAAGTCGCCTCGTTTCCGTCAGCATCAAATGCTACAGCTGTCAATGAATATTTTCCAGCAGGGACATCTTTCCAAACAAACTCGTATGGAGAAGAGGTTGCCTCACTGATTTTCTCTGTTCCGTTATAGAATTCAACCTTCTTAACTGCAGCAGCATCAGAAGATACATTAGCTGTCAGTGTCAATGTTGCAGGAGTAATTAATTCTGTAGCTGAACTCTTCAACGATACACCCAATCCTCCACAAGCAGGTATGTTTGTCTTCGCATATTCAGCATACCAGTCAAAACAAGCCTTACCACATCCCTCTGGATTTCCGTCGAATGCAGGAGTAACCCTACCCTCTTTCAAGTAGATGTCCACATCCACATAATCGGAAGTACCAGTCAATGTCAAAGAGATGTTTCCGTAATGGTCTTTCATCGCCTTGAATGCAGATCCCCACTTAGATGTACTGGCAGTACCCCACGTTCCGAGGTTCTTCGTCTTGATGGTCTGATCCCAGTTATATTGGTAATTACCATTTGCATCCAAATCCGGAGTACCAGGAGACCAGTCACACTCTGTAACAATGATAGGGTTGGTCTCTACAACTGGCACTTGTTTCTTGAAGTTATCAATAAAGCTCTGTGCGCTATAACTGTTATCGTCATTTCCGTACCATCCTGGGTAAACGTGAACGGCATAACCAATGTTATCGCCCGTAATTGGGTATTTAGCGTAATTGCCATATTGCGACTGCCAACCTGTACCAGGAATCCAAAGGATACCATCGTATCCATTATTACGGATCATATCTACAATTGGTTGGAAGAAATCGCGTAGCACATTATCTGCCTGTCCGCTCTCTACACCATTCGCGTCATAACAACGGACTGGCTCGTTGGCCAACTCCAAGAAGATACGACCTGAATTTTCTTGAATAATCTTATTTTTAGAAACGACGTTCCATACCGTCATCAAGTATTTCTGATAATCGCCGTTTACTCTGATTTCCTCTGGACAAACACCAGGAGGACGGATCACCACGTACATTCCGTGATCATTTGCATCCTCAGCCAATGGAACAAACAAGGACTCCAAATACTTCTGCAATTTTGCCTCTTGGAATGCACTGATATCAGTCTCACCACTTACGCTAGCACCATCCGCATTTGTCCAACATGGATCAAGATGCAAACGGAAGACATTGCAATAAGCACCCTGTTCTGTATCCGTGATAGCATCAAACAATTTGCCGAAATACTTACGGCAAGTATCAACACTTCTATCATCACAAGGAGCAGCAAATCCCCAACGCCAATTATTAAAGTATGGGTTCGGCGTATCCATCACACCATGAAGTACAACCGTATTACCTTGTGTATCTTTCAAGTTTCTACCATCCACATGCAAAGAAGGCGTACAACCGAAAGACGCGACATTAGGAGTCTCTTTCTGAACTTCCAACATCTTTGCTGCGTAACGAGCACCGAATGTACGGTAAGAAGCAGCGGTTAAGTGCAATCCGTCACCCTTATCATCAAGGCCTGCCGAAGAGATCACGTATGAATTTTGAACCCTTGACGGCAACTGAGCAATCACAGAATTGTGATACCAACAAGCACCCCCCACTTCCTGACTTACCATCTCACCAGCCAAAAGCGGAAGACGTTCTGTCAAACCAAGATCTTTATGAAGATCGTCGATGATGGTCGAAACCCAATCCAACCACTCTTTCTGACCATTATTTGTCTCACCTTGGTGAAGAAGGAAGCCCTTGATCACACCAGATTTCTGAGCCTCTTTGCAAAGATCGAGCAACCATTGATAGCCCATTGCATATCCGCTGGCATAACCACCATTAGAATAGTATTTCTCTGGGACATAATGCCAATGATCATAGTCACCTTGGTATCCGTTTTTCAAGAACATGCGTATGTCACAACCACCAGAAGCAGCGATAACGATTCCAACACGTTCATTTGACTTTGCGTTTTTCACCATCTCACGACCGAAGTAATCGGTAACGCCCAATCCGCCAGAACATAGAAGAGGAGGAACAGCCTTACGCCATTGCGTCCATTTTCCGCCATTGTGCCAACAGCCGTCGGGCATGGATTCCAACACTAAATAACGGTCGTCGATGCCTTGCTTATCCTGATCTTCAGGAGTAGCATTTCCTTGCATGTTAGACTGACCAAAACATACATAAATATGAAAATTTGGATCCACCTGAGCATGGACCATACCCAACGTTAAAAGAAGGGCAAATAAGCATGTAATTAATTTTTGCATGAGCGATTTCCTTATTATTGACACCAAAATCATTCGTTTCAAATAATCCGCTCAAATCAG
>JALNVE010000137.1 GCA_023227695.1 Paludibacteraceae bacterium | reverse complement strand
TGGTATTGTGGTTTACACAGGTGAACTTGCTTCTTTGAAACGTTTCAAGGACGATGTTAAGGAGGTTACTTTAGGATTTGAGTGTGGTCTTAATATTCAGAACTACAACGATATTAAAGTTGGTGATATGATTGAAGGATTTGATCAGGTAGAGGTTCAGAGAACACTCTAATCTGTTCTTCAGATAATATAACAGATGGCTGTTTTGAAAGACGATAAATGTTTTTTGGAACAGCTGTTTTTTTGTAACTAAATAAGACGTTTGACGTGACAGCATTGGATTTATTGATATTAGCATTACTGATTTTTGGTATCGTACGAGGCGTTATTAAGGGTTTTGTCCTTGAATTAGCTGGCTTTGTAGGTGTTATATTGAGTATTTATATTGCTCGCTTCTATTCTGGCCTGATGATGAGTTTTATGGAGTCATTCTTTGGCTTAGGGAAAGAGATTTCGCCGATATTTGGTTTCCTTATCACCTTTATTATTGCCTTGATAATTTTTCATTTCTTGGCATTGTTGGTAGATAAGTTTGTCAGTTTGATTGCGCTAGGATGGCTTAATAAATTATTGGGAGGTGCTATCTCTCTTGTCAAATATGTTTTGTTTCTAAGTATATTGATGAATTTGTTTGATTTGGCTAATTTAAGGCTAGATCTTTTTGATACGGATTTTCAGACAGAATCTAAACTCTACAAACCATTAAAGAAGGTTGCCCCAACTATCTTGCCATGCATTGATGTGGATGATATTACAGGCAAATTGAAAGGAGTTTGGAATAAGGATAAGGAAGAGAAAAAAGCTGAACCTATAAAGAAGGGTGCTTAAAATTTGGGCTAAAAAAGATAATCTTCATTGTAGTGGCGCGACTTATCGCGCTGATTATGAATGAAAAAAAATTGTATAAAATTTATTGGGATTCAACAGAATACGTTTGCAGAAAAGCGCGATGAATCGCGCCGCTACAACGAGCTGTATTGACAACTTTCAATTATTCATTACCTTGATGTTCGCGGCTAATCGGTTGCTCATCATTTTTTGTTTAAAACGACTTGTTTTTCGAACAAAATTCCGAACTATTTTGATAGGTTAATATAAAAAGAGGCGATATCTAACCTTCAGACATCGCCTCTTTCTGTATCTGTTATGTCTATTTCTTAAAGAATCTATTTACAATAGGAATAGCGCTTAATGGCATGTCCCTTTTGACAATAATGGCAAGGAAAACGCATATTCCAACTGTGTTGATGATGATGGACATAATGCTGGACAGCTTCATGTTGACGATTGTCATTGCTATGAATAACCCAATAGTTATCAAAACATAAAACAAAATGTCTTTGACCGGATAATCTATTTTATATTTTTTTTGTCCAACGAAATAGCTAAGAAGCATACAGATACCATAACCAGCAAAACCTCCCCAAGCACAGGCAATATAACCATAAATCGGTACAAAGATTATGTTGACAGCAACCAAAACTGCACATCCTATTCCTGAGAAAATCGCACCATAAATTGTTTTGTCAATTAGTTTATACCAGAAGCTTAGGTTGAAATAAACACCCATCATCATTTCTGCTGCCATAACTATAGGAACCACCTTTAATCCTTCCCAGTAATCTTTTCCTATAAAATATCTTAAGATATCAAGATAACCAGTAACGCAAAGGAATGCAAGTAAAGTGAAGATGATAAAATACTTCATTGTCTTAGCGTATGTTTCTTTGCTGTCTTTATCTTTAGCTTTTCCAAACACAAAAGGCTCGTAAGCATAGCGAAAAGCTTGAGTAATCATTGCCATAATCATGGCTATCTTAAAAGCAGCCCCATAGATGCCTAATTGCGTGTGAGCATCAACGCCTTTATATAAATACGGAAATAGTATTTTGTCGACAGTCTGGTTAAGAATACCTACAACACCAAGTATAAGAACTGGCCAACTATAAGAAATCATCCTTTTTGCCATGCTTTTGTCAAATCCATGACGAAAGCCTTTCAATTCAGGAATAAAGAATACAAAAATCAATGCTGTGCAGAAAAGATTGATATAGAAAACCCAACCTACATCAAATGTTTGACCGTCAGCTCCATATATATTGTAAGGATTGATATTAAGTTTTGGTAAGAAAATGAAATATGTTAGATTCAGGAAAATAATCATCAAAACATTAAAAAACTTCAATGCAGCAAATTTAATCGGCCTATGTTGATAACGCAAATAAACAAAAGGAATGCATTGGAAAGCGTCAATAGCTACGCAGATGCCCATAGCTGCCACATACTCAGGATGTTCTGGGTAACCCATGGCATTGGAGATGGGATTAAGAAAAGCAATAAGCAGTATTGTGAATAGCAAAGAAGTGAAGCCCACCATTGTTAAGGTTGAACCATAGACTTTATCTGAATTTTCGCCTTCCTTGTTAGCAAAACGAAAAAATGTAGTCTCCATTCCATAAGTCAGAATCACCATTATCAAAGCCGTATAGGCATAGACGTTGGTGATGATACCGTAACCTCCTGATGCTGCCGAAAGTTCGGCGGTGTAAAGAGGAACAAGCAGATAATTTAGAAATCTGCCTACGATACTACTCAATCCGTAAATGGCCGTGTCTTTAGCCAAATTTTTCATTTCTGCCATAATCGAAAAGTTTTCTGCAAAGGTATCTAATTAGGTAAAAACATAGGCTTTAGAAACAAAATTCTTTTTGAGGAAAAAATACTCATTTGTTTGTTGTTGCTAATCTGTTAATTTGAAAATGAAAGTAAAAAAAATATAAAATTACACTTGTTTATAAAAAATGGATTCGTATTTTTGTAATTCGTCTGCATATAAGCTGATGCGGCGTAATGTATATGAACATAAAAATTGCATTTTATAGTTTTTATAGTATATTGTCTAATATGATAGGGGTATCATAAAAAAATTAATGTCATGAAAAAATATTGTTATTTTTTGTTGCTTTTGTTACTGGGATCGGTGACGGGAGCTTACTCGCAGAGTAAAACTATTTCAGGTGGTAACGATCATGGTTTGATCATTTGTGCTCAAGGTTACCTATATACTTGGGGAAATAATTACAGTACTACAATTGGAGGACCATTGTTAGGTATAGATCCAGATATTTCTGGAAATACACCAACTGCTACTTATGTTTATTCACCTCAACGTGTGAAAACTGGTAATTTGACCTTTGGTATGGTAACATCTGGATCTGGTGCGTTTAACTTGGCACTATCTTGTCATAAAGTTGTTTATGCCTGGGGTTCGAATGATACAAAAGCTTGTGGACAAGATGCCACTTCTGGTCCTGTAGTTGAATACCCTGTTCCTGTATTAAAGGGAGAAACTCCTGGATATGATGAACAAGGAAATCCTGGAGGTAACTATTTGGGAGGCGTTGTTTATCTAGCAGCTTCTACTAACTCAGGTTTTGCAATCATGGATGATGGTCGTGTTGTGGGTTGGGGACAAGGTCAATGGAATCCTAACACTGGAGCAGCAGCAGGTTTGCCTGCTTATATAAAGGATAAGAATGGAAATGATTTGCAAAATATTACACATATCTCTGGTGGTGATGATAACTGTTTGTTGAGAGATGCTAATGGTAATCTTTATGGTATTGGTCCTTGGAATGGAAATATACAGACTACAGTAACTTATGCAGTCCCTGTATTGAAGGCTGATGATGGAACTCCTTTGACAGATATCCGTATGTCAGCAGCCGGTGACGTTTGCGGTTTCGCTGTAACTGGAGATGGATATGTGTGGTCTTGGGGTAATGGTGGTTGGGGAGGTTCAACTGGAGTTTCTCAATCAGGATTAACCCACTATAATGCAATGAAGGTCTCTTCAGGAGAATATCAAACAATTTCAAACGAAGAGTATTTGACAGATGTTAAAGAGGTTATTGGAGGACGCGGTCATGGTGCTGCTGTTACAAAGGAAGGTTATTTGGTTTATTGGGGTTGTAATGATGATAACGGAGGTGTAGTTCCTACTGATGCGGCAACAGCATTGACCTATGCTTCAGGAGCTCAGGGAGTGAAGCCTATTCTTGCAAAGTATTGTGATGCAAGTGGTAAACCAAGTAAGGTTGTAACAGATGCAGTAAGTATCTCAAGAGGAGATAACTTCGACTTTATGGTTAATGACAAGGATGAATATTATGTATGGGGTTTGAATGATTTGGGTCAAACAGGTACTGGTGTGACTACTGTTGATAAGTATAATTGTTTGATAAAACTAGAAACAATTCCTTGTGAAATCCAGGATGGTTGTCCACAGGTGTTTATGATAGATCGTGTTAAATGTCCTGGTGAAGAAATAGAGTTGGATTGCGGATTTGTTGTTCCTATTGGTAAGGAAAAAAGATATTATATTGAATGGTATTATAATGGTACGAAGTTAAATACTTCTACTATAAAGAAAGGTGTTGCAGGAAATTGGGTTTATGATTCGTCTTACGATTCTGATCCATATAACAAGGCATCTATTTTGATAACAGACCCTGGTATGTATAAAGTTATTGCCTATTATGTGGGTGTAAATATCCCTTGTGATGCTTGTGAACCTGATGAGACTGAGATTGAGGTTACAGATATGCCTATGCCAATTGACACAACCATAACAAATATGAATTGTGTGGCACTTCCTTTGTCTCCATCTCAAACTGATAATATTTGTTTTAAGGCTGCAACTAATAACAAATTTTACAAGGCAACAGATAATGTGAAATTTGCTGTTTTTTCAACTAAAGACAAAACAGATAGTGACACTATTGATATTATTCAAACAACAGGTGCAGGTGGCGTAATCAGTTTCTGCCTTTCAGGAGATAAAATTAAAGATATCGAAGATAACAAAGCAAAAGCAAATCCTGATACTATTTATAATATCTGGTTAGAGGACATATCTAAGTTTGAAACCTATTTGAGAGAGGGTGCCCCTGGTGCCGCAGCACAGGGTGGTTCTTTCCAAAGTTATGGTATGTTGCTTGATATGTATGCTTCAGCAGATTTGGAGTCTTTTGATGTGTATTGTAAAAGTTATTCTGGTACTTCTTCAATTTCTATTACTCCAACAATCTATAAGGCAGAAAAGAATACCAATGGAATTTATGTTGTAGGTAGTGTGTTTTGGCAAGGAGATGCTCAGACGTTCTCAATAGATGCTTCTGGACCTAATAAATGTACAGTAAAATGTGATGCACGTATACCAGGTAGCTCTGCAAGAGGTGTTCGTTATATTTTAGGAATGTCACTTACAGGTAATTGTACTACTTATGAATATGCTGTTGGACCATCTAAACAGAATTCTCCAGAGTATGTGACTCCATTGGAAGATACTGAAAAATTCGGAATTTATGAGATGGGTCAAACAGCGAACAGTTATACTACAATGAGTAATGGAGGTACAAAATCATGCTATTACAATGTAAAGTTTGGTAAACTTACTGATTACGATTGTGGACGTATCCAGTTGTCTGCTTGTTATGGTTGTCCTCCATGTAATATACCAGATGTTAAGACAAGTGGTAAGTATGTGGAGATAGATCCTTCTCAGGCTGCTGTTGATGATACAGTTCGTTTGTGTAAGGAATCTACAGCTCTTGTACTTGAAGTAAATGATGTGAAAAATACTGTAGAACCAACAGCAAAATTCGATATTTTGTGGTTTGATAATCACGCAGACTTAGGTGTGGAAGCAAACGCAACTAAATCTGAAACAGCAACTACATCATCTATTACCGTTAATTGGGCAGATATAACTCCTGGTGAAACCAAAACATATTATGTAATGGTTCGTGATAACGAAAAGTCAGGGGCATCAGCATGTTATGTTTATGATTCAATTAAGGTAAAGGCTGATACAGTTCCTGTTGTTCCTGAGATTACTGTAGATCCATTCTGCGAAGGTTCTCTTTCTTCTGCTGATTTGGCAGCAATAGAAGCTAAATTTACTTTTGCAGGATATAATGCAGATATTCAGAATGAAGCAGGAGCTTCACTTACATTGGCTGCTTTGGTTTCTGAAATTTCTTCTTTGACCGCAGGAACTTATAAATATACAGTAACATTGACAGATGCAGTTACTGGTTGTGTGAGTGAACCAAAGTCTACTTCTTTTGAAGTATGGGCAAATCCTTCTGAAACTTTGGATGCAACAACCCCATTCTGTGAGGGTGAGGCTACAACTTTGCCAGATTCGAAGAGTTCATATACTGTAACATGGTATGAAGATGCGACAGGAATAACAAAGGCTGAAACAGATTTGTCTTCTTTGACTGGGAAAACTACTCCATACGAGTATTATTATACTGTAACAGATGCTAATGGCTGTATAAGCGATACGTTAGCTTATAACTTCACGGTGAAACCATATGCAACAGTAGAGTTTGACACAACGATGGTCTGTGGAGAAACAACAGTCAAAGAGAAAAATGTTTTGCCTACCGATGCAACATTGACTTGGACATTGGCAGGAACGGCAGTTTCCGCAACTACATTCGCTGAGCCAACTTATACTGGTGATCTTGGTGAGTTGTCTGTTGTAGCTTCTTCTTCCGCTTATTGCGATAGCAAAGTTGCAAAAGTTGATCAACTTCATGTGATGGCTGTGCCAACTGCTCCAACAGGAACAAAGACCGTTACTTATCTGTTGACAGATGCTGCTAACGGATCTTTCAAAAACTTACTTGATCAGAATTCTGCAGCGGTAGACATAGCAACCGGATATACATATAATTGGTATGCAGAAAACGGAACAAGCTTGGGAACAACAGTTCCGACACCGGCTGTTCCTGCATCGTCTATAACAGAGGATCAGATTATAAAATATACTGTAACTCGTACGAATGCTGACGGATGCGAGAGCCAACCAATGGATGTGACGGTGACAATCTATTTGACGCCAGCTCCTTCTACAGTCCCTGTAGAGTACTGTTTGAATTCGACATCCGTTCAGCCATTGACAGCAACCATAAACGATCCGAACAATTCGGGAGGTTTCAATTTGCAATGGTACGATACCGACAAGACAACTAAGTTGACAAATGCTCCTACACCTGATGTTACGGTAAACGGCGAGTCAACCTATTATGTAAGCCAAGTATCTACTCAGGGTGCGGAGAGTAGCCTCGTTCCTTTGACGGTGACAGTCTACGATGTCGATCTCCCTACATTGTACAATGCAAATGTTTTGAAGTATTGCAGCAACGAAACCGCAAAGGCTTTGAACGCGACAATAAACAGCGATGCAACAAAATATTTGATGGGCGACAAGTTGGTTTGGTCTTTGGAGGGTACTGAGACAACAAATGTAACTCCTAATACAGCAGTGACTCAGACCACAACTTATAATTATTCAGTATATCAGACATATACAATTCCTTCTTCGTCTGAAGTTTGTAAAGGCAAGGAGGTCGCTACAAGTGTAAAGGTGACTTTCGTTCCTGCTGTTAAAACAGAGAGCGTTCTTTACTTGAAGGCTGATGCTTCAAACGGAACATTCGCCAAGAACATTCTTCAACAGAATGCAAACGCTGTGACAGGTATAGAGACAGGCGCAACTCTTAAGTGGTATGCATCTGATTGCCAAACAGAAATAATCGGAACTCCAACGCCGACGATCGACCCTTCCATTCCTGAAGGAACAGACCAAAAGGTGTCTTATTGTGTAAGTCAGGTTGTGGACGGTTGTGAAAGCGAGAAGGTTACGGTAGAGGTTACGATCAGTGACGCACCGGTACCTACAGTTAATAACCTCAGCTATTGTGAGGGCGAGACCGCTTCTCCATTGGAGGCGACAATCAACACCATGGTAGCTCCTGCTTCTGAGTATCAACTTTTGTGGTACGATGAAATCATGAACTCTCTTGCTTCAGCACCAACTCCATCAACAGCGTTGAAATCGGCCGGCGACAAGACAAGCGATTATGTGTTCTATGTAACCCAGAAGAATTTGACTACCAATGCAGAGAGTAGTCCTGCAAAGATCACGGTTACTGTCAATGTTCTTCCTGTATTGACGGTTGATAATAGTACAAAGGTCTGTGAGACCACAGTAGATGTTGCCGGTTTGGTTAAACCTGCAAATGAGGACTTGACTTATGTTAAGACCTACTTCTCAGATCAGGCCGGAATGACGACTATCTCATCTAGCGTTGTTGAATCTGGAACTTACTACGTACAGTATGCATACGATGCACAGAGCGCAACAGGCGAAGTTTGTATGTCTAAGATAGAACCGATCACAGTTGTTATTGATACGTTGTCAGCTAAATGCGATGATGTGACCACTTGTCCTGAGATGTCTGCAAACTTCACGGCGGAGGCATTGACCAACGCGGCCGGCGGAGCGGTTTACGAGTGGACTGAGGTCGGCGGAAGCGACAGCGGAACGGGCGACAAGTTCACCACC
>JALNVE010000136.1 GCA_023227695.1 Paludibacteraceae bacterium | reverse complement strand
GATACAACGATGGTTTATACATTCCCTAATTCTAGGACTAAGTATACCTATGTCGATAATACAGATGTCTTTTTGAATAAAACAGATTATAGATATCGTTTCTTATTTGAAGACGATAACAATGAATTTGATTCTTTGAAGACTGTTACAATTGATTTGGTCACTCGATTTGAAGGTTTGGATCTTAGTAAAGCTGATTCTGCTTATACAGAGAAGTTGAAAGGCAATGGTGGCTATTACATAGTGCTTACTAATCCATACATGTCTCATCTTGATTTGGATAAATTTTATGAAGACAATTCGGATGTAATTGCTGCTGATATAAAACTTTTACCAGCTGAGGCCGGCGATTTTCTATCTTATTCTAATGGTATCTCGAACAACATGACTAAATATGTGGCTCCATTGCAGTCCTTCTTGGTCAAACCATTGTTGTTAGGTGCTACACTTGAACTTAAATTTGATGCATCCCGTTTGTCTGTGGCGTCCCCTACAGATGACACGAAAAACTTGTTACGTTCGTCTACAAAACCTACAGATATGCTTAATTTGCAGTTGCAGAAGAGCGGTTATGTATCTGTCTCGGCTTACGTGATGGCAAACGAGACGGCTACTGCAGACTATCGTTTGAATGAGGATGTTCAGAACCTTTTGGCTCAGGATGCTCCGCTTGATATCTATACTCATGCTGGAAATGTGATTGTTGAGACTAATGTTTTGAACCGCGACTCGTTAACCGGTATTGTAGTGCCCGTAACTCTTTATCAAAATGCTGCAGGAAATGTAACGGTACAGATTTCAAATGCAGATGCGTTTGTTGATGCAGATGAAATCTATTGGGTTGATTCATTGTCATCGCCCATTATGAAAACACCGCTTTCCGTGCAGAGTACATTTGTCTACACTTTGCCTAAAGGCAATACATCCAAACGTTTTTATCTTGTCTTCGACCAAAAGCCAAGGGTGAGAGAGTATATTGATGAAACCATGTGTTTGGGCAGCACGTTGAATACACCTGCAGGTACGTTCTCTCCAACGACGCCAGGAAATATCTCTATGCATCAGTTGAAGGAGTCTAACTCTGTTAATGTACC
The DNA here is from genome assembly GCA_023227695.1 of Paludibacteraceae bacterium. Lineage (GTDB taxonomy): Bacteria > Bacteroidota > Bacteroidia > Bacteroidales > Paludibacteraceae > RGIG10190. The sequence goes on along the minus strand of JALNVE010000136.1, from coordinate 7,404 downwards.
AGATACATCTTGTTATGTGAATTTGGATGTGAAACCTTCTTATAAGATTAACATCTCAGACTCCATTTACGAGGCGATGGGTTATCGTAAGAATGGCTTTAGATTGCCGATACAGGATACCGTAGGAGTTGTTCATGACACATTACGACTCTCTACGGTAGATGGTTGTGACAGCTTGGTTTATTTGTCTCTAAAGGTGAAGAAGCGTTTCTTCGATGTTTCTATCTTTTACGGAAAACCTGATGCGGTGTTGACTCGTGTCGATTCTATGGGTAATGGTCTTAATCTGAATGGTAATGCTTTGGCTGTCTTTGACGAGGATGTTCCTGTAAACCTTTGTAGTAAAACTAATGTACTTTGCAAAAACAACGGTAGTTATGAAGCTCATAGCATTGTTCTCTCAGATAGTGCGGATTTATATATTCCATATGATTTCTTTGCAGAAAACATTGTTTATAAGCGTAAACCTTCTATATTTGCCACTTTAGAGGGAGGATGGGAAAGCATAGTGCTTCCATTTAAGGCTACAGAGTTTCGTAATTCAGGAAGAGAAGATAATGCTGGTTTGCCTGTCACTAATATGAAACCGTTCAGTAAAATAGACAACAATGCAAACGGAGATTTTTGGTTGAAAAAGTTTGTGACTTCTCAATCGGATGCTTTAGGTTTCGATGCACCAGATGTACCTGTCATGGAGGCATACGTCCCTTATTTGGTGGCATTCCCGGGTACGGCATGGGGTGAGGAGTATAGTTTGATAGGTCAGACAATCAGTTACTCTGCATCAAATGCATCTGTTTCTGCTACGCCAACCAATATCAAAACATCTTTGCCTCTTTTTGATGTTTATGGAACAACAGGAAAAATTATGGTCAATAACTGTTATACCTTGAACTCTTCTTTGAACAAGTTCGTTTATAGTGAGGGTTTGACCTCTGTTCTTCCGTTCCGTCTCTATGTTACGTCAACGAAGAAGACCCCATCACCTTTCCGTTCTTTGTCTATTTACAATGTGAACGAGGGTGAGAATGGAGATGGTTATACAGACCAAGTCAATGATGCAAATAGTTCGTCTCAATTTGCTGTTTACGAAAAAGATGGCGAACTTTGCATCTATTCATCTACTTCTGGTGAAGCCGATGTCTATGATATGAAGGCGTTGAAGGTGGTGCGTTCTAAGGTTAAATATACCAAGGGTGAAACATTGGTTTTAGGATTGCCTGCTGGTGTATATGTTGTAAATAATGTTAAATGTGTTTTGGCTAAATAAAATGAAATACAACTTTTTTATCATATTGTTTTTTTTTCTTTCACCACACATTCTCTTTGCGTATGAACTTTGTGATGATGGAACTCATTGTGAGGAAACGGGTGCACATTGTGGAATTGAAGTTGTTTGTGATGGAATTGATTATGTGACCTGTATTGCGAATCCCCAATCACAAACCCAATATATAAAATGTTTTATTCATGATGGAACTGGACCGTATGTGATGTTTAGTTTTGAATTCGGTAATTATTATGTTGATGCAACAGGAAATGAACCAATTGGAGGTGACGTGGGTTACTCCATATCAGATCCAGTCCCTCTCGGTGATGCCGTTGTCCCATCCATCATTTTCATGCTTGGGTATGCAGGTTTTATCTTTTACCGAAAGAGAAAAGCAAGACTGTAAAGTTTAATGACGCTATAATTAAACGCTCTGTTTCTTTGTGATCAGGGCGTTTTTTGTGATGTTACATTTCCGTGAAATTTCTCAAGCCCCGTTTTTTTTCATTGCTTATGTTTCTTATCTTTGAGTAACTTAATGAAAATTTTATGGCACAAAAAATTTTGGTAGTAGACGATGAAGAGTCGTTGTGCGAAATCTTAAAGTTCAATTTGGAAAAGGAAGGCTTTGCAGTCGATGTGGCTTATAGTGCAGAACAATGTCAAACCATGGATTTGAATGTTTATTCTCTCATTATTCTTGATGTTATGATGGGAGAGATGAGCGGATTTACATTTGCACATCAGTTGAAATCAAAACCTGAAACTGCCATTATTCCTATAATTTTCTGTACAGCCAAGAATACTGAAGACGATACCATCTTAGGATTGAATCTTGGTGCTGATGATTATATTCAGAAACCATTCTCTGTACGTGAGGTGGTGGCTCGTGTACAGACCGTATTGCGTCGCGCTGTGCGTCAAAAAGAGGATTCTGTTAAGAGTTCTTCTTTGCTTAGTTATGAAACTTTACAGGTGGATATAAATAAAAAAAGAGTTACGCTTGATGGGGAGGATGTACAGCTTACCAAAAAGGAGTTCGAAATATTAGTCTTGCTTCTTTCAAATAAGGGCGTTATTCTTTCTCGTACCCATATTTTAGATCACGTATGGAGTGATGAGGTGGTGGTTCTTGACCGTACGATAGATGTGAATATAACACGTCTGCGTAAAAAAATAGGCCGTTATGGTTCTCATATTATAACAAAAATGGGGTATGGATATGGCTTTGAAGAGTAAGACAACCTATCAGAGAAGATTGTTCCTGCTGTTGGTGCTGTTTTCTTTGTCGTTGGTTTTTTGTTTTCTTTTGTTTCAGTATCAAAGGGAAAAAAAATTCAAGGAGGAACAACTGAATTCCTCTTTACAACTCTTTAATGTGCAGATGTTGGATGCCCTTCAGTATGGTATTGATGCCAAATCCTACTTTGAAAATCATCGGGATATGTTTGTTGATCTCCGGGTTACGCTGATCTCTACAGATGGCTATGTTCATTTTGATTCGCAAGAGAAGGGTAGATTGGGTCCAATTCCGAATCATCTTCAAAGAGAAGAGGTCGTGGGTGCAATACGTAATGGGAAAGCATATACCGTAAGACGAGAATCTAAGATTGATGGACGTGATTATTTCTATTCTGCCACTTGCGAGAATAATATGGTAGTACGCTCAGCATTGCCTTACAACATGACGTTGCTGCATGTACTACAGGCCGACAGTGATTTCGTATGGTTTGTGCTTGTCATCTCCATTCTTCTTTTCCTATCTGGTTACGTGGTGACTAGGCATTTGGGCGATAATATTTCTAGTTTGCGTGAGTTTGCTGAGTTACTGAATTCTGGTAAATCCATCAATAATTTTCCTCCTTTCCCGAAAGATGAGTTGGGCGATATCTCTAATCATCTTGTTAGTCTATATAAAAAGATGCAAGAGGCTATGGCCGATTCTGAAATGGAACATGAGTTTGCTTTGCATGAAGAGAGTGAGAAGATAAGAATAAAGAAACAGCTGACGAATAACATTAATCATGAGTTGAAAACACCGGTCAGTGCTATTAGAGGATATTTGGAGACCATCTTGTCTAATCCTGATATGGATCCTGATTTGAAACGAAGCTTCTTGGAAAAAAGCTTTTCTCAGACTGAACGGTTGTGTAGTCTCCTGTCTGATATATCTACGCTTACGCGAATGGATGAGGCCAGCATGATGATCAGTAAAGAGCCGGTTCGCCTTGATCTTCTGATTTTTGAAATCATGAATGAGGTGAAACTCTTGCCAGAAGATGATCGTATGCGAATCTCGACCAATGTTTCAGAGCCTTTGGAGATTATGGGTAATCCTTCTTTGTTGAATTCCATCTTTCGCAATCTGACCGATAATGCGCTGGCCTATTCTGGAGGACGAGATATCTTTATTACTCTTGAACAAGAGATAGATGACTTTTATTGTTTCTCTTTTGCTGATAATGGAATAGGCGTGGATGAGAGACATCTTGATCATATATTTGAGCGTTTTTATCGTATTGATAAAGGTCGTTCGCGCAAACTAGGAGGAACAGGTCTTGGCCTCTCTATCGTTAAAAATGCCGTCTCGTTCCATGGAGGTGTCATTTATGCCAGTAACCGCGAAATGGGTGGATTGGAATTTATTTTTTCTTTGTCAAAAAAGTAGAAAACATTCATGTAAACTACAGACATAACGTTTCGAATTGACAATGCTACGCTTGCGCGTGGCTACAGAATGTAGCTGTATTCTCCCTTTCGTAGCCATAGGTGAAAGCTGTGGTTTTGTGTCGTTTTGGCAAGAAAAAGCCACGTTAGAAGTCGAAGCCTGTTTTTTCAGAAGGAAAGAATCTTACAGTTGTTTCTTCTGAAACTTAAAGGTTATGTCGACCTTTTCACCGTTAGGAAAACATTTGTACAGACGTTGATTGGTCCTTGGTGAACTTAATCCGCCTAGATTTTCTTTATACTCGCCTAACTTGATGTATTGAAAGTTTTTAACTGAGATACAATCAGGACTTTCCGACTTTCCTGAATACCAACCTACGTTAATCTGAGCCCAGTTGTCTTGTATGTATTGGCCCAATTCGTTGACTCTTTTGGGGTCAATGTCTCCACCCATGAAACAGATGCAGGTTATTTCATCTTCATATCTCTGAATGAGATTGGATAATGCCGAGTTGGTCAACTCTTCACCGATATCGTCCATTAACCAAGGGCTGTGACAGCCCTTGCATTTGTTTGGACAGTTGGACAGGTTGATGGCAAGGGTCACCTCGTCAGGAATCTCACTGAAAACGATGCTATAATCTGTGTATTTCAGCATTTTTAATCTTCTTTTACCGTAGCATTTTCATAATAACGTTGTGCGGCCTCGTTCTGACGAGCAGCAGAGAAGTTACTGATGCGTTTCATGTAACCGATGATACGGGTCAGATAGTCAACATTCTTGCTGTGGCAGTTAGGACACTCTTTGAGGTGTCTTTTGTCGATGTGTCCACACTCGTTACAGATGGTGTTCGGAATGTTGAATGTGAAGTAGTTGCAGCCCTCTTTGGCTGCAACTTTTAGGATCTGTCTATATTGTGGTTGGTTTAGATGCTCTTCTAGGTTGAGGTGTAGAGCTGAACCTCCGGTTAAATGTTTGATGTATTTCTCGCCGTGCATACGGATCTTGTCGAGAATGTTCAGACAGTTGTCTTCTACTGCATAGAAGTAGCTGTTGTAGCAATCACGAGTTACGATGTAGCCGTCCTCTCTATCCCATTTAGCATGTTTTACTCCTACATTCTCTGCTGGGATCATTTCGCAGTTGAAGAGTATGTTTTTGTCTCTGTACTTTTTGTTGTATGTTTCGATCAATCCAAGAACCTCTTGGACAAAGGCTGCATATTTGGAATTGTCATTGATCTTGATGCCAAGGAACTCAGCAGCTTCAACCAATCCGTTGACACCGATGGTCAGGTATTGACGGTTTAGGTTGATGTAACCGGCATCAAACAAAGGCAACATGCCTTTCTCCTGGAGCATCTTTAAGTTTTCGTTATAACCCAACTGTACCTTGTGTACAAGGTCTACAACCTCTTCGAGGAATGTGAGGTAATGCATGCCTCTCTTGTTTGCGAATTGGATACAGCGGTTGAGGTTGATGGTTAATACGCTTTTTGAGCCCGTAGAGACACCACCTGCACCTAAGGTGTAGCTGAATCCGTTGTCCTGAATTTTGTTTCTTAGACGGCAGCAGCTTGAAAGAGAGTCAGCGTTGTCGCTCATATAGGTGAAGAAGGAGTGCCCTTCAGCATACATCTCTGCTGTGAAGTCTCCGTACTCTTTATCTTTTACATCTCCGTTTTCAGAGAGTAGGGCCATGGTTTCGACAGGGAAAGTCAGAACGGTCTTTGTTCGTTCTTTGTTGAACCACTTCATGAATCTTTTCTGTAACCAGCTAAGAGCGTTCCAGTCAGGCTGACTTCCGTCTGGAAATCTAAATTCGCCAAACAAACTTTCGAAATAGAACTTGTCGTAATAGGCGATGTTCCAAAATACAGCTTGGAAGTTTCTGGCTCCCGTAGGTTGGTTTATTGAGTAGACAATCTGTTCGAAGTAGTCGCAGATAACCTTGTCGAGTGTGCGCTTGCGTATTGAAAGGTCAACTACATCGTCAACCTTTAAATAATAATCTTTACCGAATTCCAATCCAATGAAGTAGTTCATGTACATCAAGAATTCAGGAGTTGCACAAGCACCGCTCAACATGCTTGAAACCATAAAAACCATGTTGACGAAACCACCGCAGAATGATTTCAGGTTGGTAGGAGCTTTCGAGTTTCCTCCGATTGATGAAGTTCCGTTTAATAACCAAGGGTACATGGTGATGCTGGCACAATAGTTGGCCAAACTGGTTTCATCGTTTTTATAAATAAAGTGGTGGTTGAGCAAATCCAAATATTTATCAGAAAATTCCTTTCCGTACATCTCTTTTAATCTGTCGGTAAGTAATCTTCTGTTTAGTCGGATAAAGTTTTTCTTAGGAAGCTCTCCGATAAGTGTTGCAATGTTTTTCTGCTCAACATTAGCGTTGGCGTCGAATTTGCTGCCTGTTGCAGGATTTTCCGCATTGCAGTAGTCGATCAGGAAAGATAATTTGTCAAGTTCGTCTCGGTCTTCCGAGTGTTGCTGACGGTATAGCATATACCGTTTTGCAACGGAGTAGTATTTTTCGGCCATAAGGGCGACCTCAACTTGGTTTTGAATCTCTTCTACGTTCATGTAGCTTGAGATGTGAACGCGACCAAGGATTGAAGTCAACTCTTCGTCTGTAGCAAAACTGCCGGCGGCCAAAAAGGCCTTCCGAATAGCATTTTTGATTTTTTCAATGGAAAAGTGTTCAGCTTTTCCGTTTCGTTTAATGATTTGAATTTCTGAACTGCTCATGATGAAAACCTTTAATTAAATGTTTTTTCAAGAAATGAGGAGCTCGGTAGAAGAAATGAACAAAGAGGGATTGTTGACGGCCAATGCGCCTTAAGAAATCTCTTTTGTTGGCTCTTTCTCCCGAAAGCCTCGAAAGTATGTGGTGTTGGCAGGTCTTCTGACTCGTTCCGGATAAGACGCCTTCCCAACTTCAAGAAAGTCAGTGGCAGCTTGTCGTCTCCATAAATCTTCTTTGTTGATAGAAGATGGAACTTACAGCAGCGGGTACTGTTGCCGATTTACACGGCATTCCCTTTTGATTTCAATCTGCAGAATGCAGATATGAAAACCAAACCGTTTCAAAGATACATGGTTCTTTTTTCATTATCAAAATAAGTTATAAACAGTTTCTTCTATACTCTTGATTTTTAAAACAATGCCTATGTGTTAAATAATGAAACGATATAATTCTTGTTGATATTCAGAAGTATAGCCAAAAATGTTTTTTTTTCTTGTCTGAAAGGCTCTCTAATCGGGAGGGTGAGATTTCATCTTACCTAAAATTTGTTTTATTGCTAATTCTCCTATAACGGATGAATCGGGGTCAGTAGAAATTTAGTGGGGAAAGAAATATCATAAAAAACCAAGTATCAACGTTTCTATACCATGGAAACAAAACAACTAATAGCGTTGGCAGAAGTAGTACTGCCAACCGAGATACT
>JALNVE010000135.1 GCA_023227695.1 Paludibacteraceae bacterium | reverse complement strand
ATCATGTCTACATCCGTACGTGATGACGATGATGAGATTCTCGAATATTTCACTGACCCTGAACTGATAGAGGAACGTTACAAATACATTGCCGACGTTGTGATTGACGGCGGAATAGGAACGTTAGACCCCTCCACCATTGTAGATTGCACCGGCGACGAGCCCGTGATTGTGCGTCAAGGAAAAGGAGAACTGGTTTGGTAAACGAATAAAATTATGTGGATTGTATTAGCTATTTTTTCAGCTGTATTATTAGGTATTTATGATGTATTTAAGAAAGTTTCCCTGAAGGAAAATGCCGTCATTCCAGTCTTAACCTCTTCCATTTTAATCTCATTTCTGATATTCCTGCCCATTTTGGCCATCTCAAAAATAAGTCCGGAAACAGCAGGAGCTTTTTATGTCCCAGAAATCACTTGGCAGGCTCATTCGCTTATTTTGCTGAAATCGCTCATCGTTCTGGGTTCTTGGATTTCAGCTTACTTCGGAATGAAAAACATCCCGATTACCATCTATTCGCCCATCCGTGCCACTCAACCTATTTGGACAGTAATAGGCGCATTCATCATTTTCTCCGAAAGATTGAGTGCCATTCAATTTGCAGGCGTTGCCATTACCATCAGCTCTTTTTATATGTTCTCCGTCATCGGAAACAAAGAGGGAATCTCTTGGAAACACAACAAATGGATCTGGCTTATTCTATTAGCTACTCTCTTAGGCACCATCAGCGGATTATATGACAAACACTTGATGCAGCACTTTGACAGAATGGCAGTACAGGTTTACAGTACAACATATCAAGCCATCGCCATGTTGCTTGTCACCATCTTCTTATGGCTCCCTACACGAAAAACAACAACACCTTTCGAATGGAGATGGTCTATACTCGGAATCTCTCTGTTTCTAATTTGTGCCGACTACGTTTATTACTGGGCACTTTCAATGGACGATGCCATGATTTCCATCATATCTACTATCCGTAGATCAGGAGCCGTTGTGCCCTTCCTATACGGTGCCATCATGTTACACGAAAAGAACCTGAAGGTAAAATCAGTTCTTTTAGGAGGTGTGCTACTCGGCGTGCTACTGCTTTATCTTGGGCGATAACTAATTTTAAACACTTGAATCATCGTTCGTCCATCTTTATCGTTTATATTTGTAGACATAACTAAATAAAAAGACAATGGGAAAGAAAAAAATCTTCATCTCTCTATTTATATATATTGCCACATTTTTTCTATCGGCTAATGCACAAGGTGTAGAATATTTTTTCATCACCCTACCCAATAAATACCTCATGCAGTTGTCAAACAGCCAACGCCAATTGATGATTACAAACATGCGTGAAGGTAAAAAAGACAGCTCTGTAGTAAACAACTACGGAGGCAAATCTTCTCTCGTAGCATTTAACGAACAAAACGAATACATTCAAGTGAAACTTTCCTCTCAAGGAAATTTTGCTGCGAAAAAATTCATGATGCCAGACTCTTCTGCTCTTTTTGCCATGAGTTTCTGGCTGTGCAGTCCTGCTTGCGATGGTGAGATCGCTTTCTTCAAAGGAAAATCACTTACTGAGGTCAACGGAAAAGAGGCGCTACCTCAAATCAAAATTTCCGACTTTTTCGACAAAGACAGTCTTTCGGCTAACGAGGTAACCTCAAATGAACTAGAAAATACATTTGACGCTAACTTTATTCATTACGAATTACTTAACGACAATAGCAATACCATATTGGTTTGTTTTGACAACGAGACTTACTTAAGTAAGGACACATTCAAACGTTGGAAAAAGATGATGAAGGGCGACCGACTTCCTTTTACCTGGATGAACGGTCGATTTGTCAAAGGCGAAGCCTATTTCTCTAAATAAGAATTTAAGATGAACCCAAAGCTCATCAACTACATTGAAGACGAAGTCATCCCTCGCTACAAGGCTTTTGACAAAGCTCACAACATCGACCATGTGATGCAGGTTATCCAGGAGAGTCTTCTTCTGGCCAAAGAATATGGAGGAGAGGAGGCTATGTGCTATGTCATTGCTGCATATCACGACTTAGGCTTAATCAACGGCAGAGAGCGTCATCACATCGATTCGGGCATCATTCTGATGAACGATCACACCCTCGAATCATGGTTCGACCCAAACCAGCTGCTCACCATGAAAGAGGCCATTGAGGACCATCGCGCCTCTAACGAAAATCCGCCACGTAGCCTCTATGGAGAGATTGTGGCTGAAGCCGACCGTTGCATCGAACCCATCTACACTATACGCAGAGCCGTACAATATGGGCTCAACCTCCATCCGGAGAAAGACAAAGATTGGCAATACCAAAGGGTTGTCCAGCACATGGAAGAGAAATATGCGGAGGGTGGATATCTTAAACTGTTTTTAGACAAATCTTCCAATGCTAAAAATTTGGCAGAGTTGCGCAGAATCATAAAAGACAAGAATCAGTTGAAATCCATTTTCGACCAATTATATAAGGAAGAGGCTTTTTAACCATCTTCACGAAAAGACAATTCTATTAATCTACGAAGAAATCAACCATGACAGAAAAAGAAAAAGCTTCAGCCGGATTATTATATGACGCCAATTACGACGAAACATTAATGCAGGAACGTATCCGCTGCAAAGATCTTTGCATGGATTACAATCAACTCCGTTTTTCTCAGTTTGAAGAACAAAAAGCATTAATTAAGAAGTTACTTGGCAAAGTTTCTGAAGGATTCTATATCACCCCTCCTTTTTGGTGCGATTACGGTTATAATATCGAGATTGGCAAAAACTTCTATACCAACCATAACTGCGTTATTCTGGATGCGGCAAAAGTTCAGTTTGGTGATAATGTCTTCATCGGGCCTAATTGCATTTTCTCCACTTCCGGTCATCCGATAGACAGTGCAAGACGAAACCAAGGCTTAGAATATGCCTATCCCTTAACCGTAGGAAATGACGTATGGTTTGGAGCAAATGTTACCGTTTTACCAGGCGTTTCCATTGGAGATAATGTAGTAATTGGAGCCGGCAGTGTAGTTACGAAAGATATACCTTCAGGCGTTATAGCTGTTGGAAATCCGTGTCGCATTCTACGTGAAATCACGCCCGAAGATGCGGTGAAATACAAAACAAGGCAACCATAAGAGGCAATGTTCGCCCTTTCTACTTTTGTTAATTTCATAAATTTTAAACCAAAACATAAGAGAACCTAATCTTATATGCCTTATATTTGCAATAAAATAAGGGGTGCCTTACTTACAGGCTGAGATTATACCCATAGAACCTGAGCAGGTAATGCTGCATAGGGATTCTTGATTTCTTATCAAGTTTTAGGTTATAATTTCTATGATATTCGCCTGACAATTCACTCCTTTTCAACTTAGTTTTACAACAGATGAGGTTTTTCTAAAGGAATACTTCATTCTGCGAGATCATTTTAACACAAAAAGCATGCGATATCCAACCGTTCTTTCCATTGCAGGTTCAGACAGTTGTGGAGGTGCAGGCATTCAAGCCGACCTGAAAACAATGTCTGCCATTGGCGTCTACGGATGCACAGCCATCACCGCTATCACCGCTCAGAATACGACCGGTGTCCGCTCTGTTCAAGGTGTCGATCCTTCTGTACTAAAAGATCAGATAGAGATGGTCTTCGAAGATTTGACGATTGACGCAGTAAAAAGTGGCATGCTTTACAACAAAAGCAGCGTAAAGGTAATTGCAGAGACACTCTTGAAATACAAGCCAAAACACTATGTTTTGGATCCTGTTATGATTTCGACCAGCGGAAGCAAACTAATGGAGGACGATGCCATTGAATCGGTAAAAGAGATGCTTTTCCCTTTGGCAACAATCATAACGCCTAATCTTCTGGAAGCAGAAGCTTTGAGCGGAATGCCTGTAAGAAAGGTTGAGGACATGCAAGCTGCCGCCGAAAAGCTCTTGCAACTAGGATGTAAAGCTGTTTTGATAAAAGGCGGACATTTGGAAGGAGATGAGTCGGTCGACATGCTTTTTGAAAAAGGGAAAGAGGGAATCGGCGTCCGATCTCCTTTCGTGAAGACAAAGAATACTCACGGAACGGGCTGTACACTATCTTCAGCAATAGCTTCTTATTTAGCTATGGGCGAAGATTTGAAGAGTGCATTCATGTCTGCAAAAGACTATATCATCCATGCACTTTACGGCGGACAAGAAATGGAGATTGGTCATGGACATGGTCCTGTAGACCATTTTTTCATGCTGCCACACGCGAAATTCAAAGACCAATAAATTCTAACAATCATGGGAGAAGAAAAAATAAATATAACTTTGAACAACAAAGAGATATCCATAAAAAAAGGGGCGTCTCTCGTTGACCTTCTTTCTGTCTTAGACAAGAAACCAGAAGGCATCGCATTTGCAATCGACTGCAAAGTTGTAAAACGTCAAGATTGGGAGGCTACTAAGCTTGAAGAAGGAGCTCAGATCACTATGATCAAGGCCGTTTGTGGAGGATGATTCAAAAATGAAACTGATTGTCATAACTACTCCCGATTTCAGAGAAGAGGAGACCATGCAAATCCTTTCCCTCTTCGAGAACGGATTGGAGATGCTTCATCTCCGCAAACCCGACTCAAACAAAGAGGAATACGAACAACTGCTCAGATCTATCCCTTCTCGGTTTCTCAACCGCATTGTTCTGCATGAACACTATGAATTGGCAGAGCAATTACCCGTGTGGGGCGTCCACTTAAACAGACGCAATCCTGAATACCAAGGGAATAGAAAAATGAAGATCAGCAAGTCATGCCATTCTTTGGACGAATTGAAATCAGTTTCGGAATTCGACCACGTTTTTCTAAGCCCCATTTTCAACAGCATATCCAAAGAGGGATACAACGCTGCCTTTCCCTATGAACAGCTAAAAGCTGCATCGAAAGACGGTTTGATCAATGAGAAGGTCTTCGCATTGGGAGGTATATGCAGCACAACCCTTCTCAAACTGAAAGATTATTCATTTGGAGGAGCAGCCGTTTTGGGTGCTATTTGGGAAAACTTCGACATCGAAGAATTCAAAAAATTACAAGATATAGCCCATTCATTATGATTTGGACAAAAAGGAATAAATTATGAATTTACATCAATTAGGCGCATTCTCATTGCAATTCATCACTCAGAAGAATGAGAAATACAACCACCTTGAGGCAGCTGAATTAGCACTAAAAGGCGGATGCAAATGGATTCAATTACGAATGAAAGAGGCTTCTTTGGAAGAGATCGAAAAGGTAGCGCTCCAATTGCAGCCTTTATGCAAAGAGGCAGGTGCCATCCTCATCATCGACGACCATGTAGAGCTCTGCAAGAAAATTGGAGCCGACGGTGTACATCTAGGCAAGATGGACATGTTGCCAGCAGATGCAAGGAAGATTCTTGGCGATGGATTTCTAATCGGAGGCACTTGTAACACCTTCGAAGAGATTCAGAAAATAAAGGATGACGTGGACTACATCGGTTGCGGGCCATTCAGTTTCACCACAACCAAAAAGAATTTAGCTCCAGTTTTAGGATTAGAGGGTTATCAGAACATTATCTGGGAATGCAGAAGCAACGGCATTCAGATTCCTATCGTGGCAATAGGTGGCATCACATCCAAAGATATTCTACCCATATTAAAGGCAGGACCAAATGGAATCGCCATCTCAGGAACAATCGCCAATGCCGAAGATCCAGTGAAGGCGACTGAAAACATTTTGAAATTACTAGAAAAAGCTTTTTGATACAAAATAAAGACAATCATGCAGAAATTAACGATCGCAGGCAAGGAGTTTTCATCCCGCCTTTTTCTTGGTACCGGAAAATTCAGTTCAAATGAATTAATGGAAAAATCAATAGTAGCCTCTGGCTGTGAGATGGTAACCGTTGCCATGAAACGTATTGATTTAGACAACAAAGAAGATGACATGTTGAAACACATCATTCATCCTAACATACAATTATTACCAAACACCAGTGGTGCAAGAGACGCAAAAGAGGCCATCTTCGCAGCTCAGATGGGAAGAGAAGCATTCGGAACAAATTGGTTGAAGTTGGAGATTCACCCGGATCCCCGTCACCTTTTACCAGATCCAATAGAGACATTAAAAGCAACTGAGGCATTGGTAAAAGATGGTTTCATCGTTCTTCCTTATTGCCAGGCAGACCCAGTGTTGTGCAAACACTTGGAAGAGGCTGGTGCAGCTACAGTTATGCCACTTGCAGCACCTATTGGAACAAACAAAGGTTTACGTACAGAAGATTTTCTTCGTCTTATCATTGAACAATCTAACGTCCCAGTTGTTGTAGACGCCGGATTAGGAGCACCAAGCCACGCTGCATCAGCAATGGAATTAGGAGCAGACGCTGTTCTTGTCAACACGGCTATTGCCGTAGCCGGTGACCCTGTTGCAATGGCTACTGCATTTAAAGGGGCTGTAGAGGCAGGAAGAATAGCATACGAGGCAGGTCTGGGTGCTGTCAGTTTTGAGGCGGTAGCTAGTTCTCCATTAACAGCTTTTCTTGATTAAAGACTTTATCTGAATTGAAGAAGAGAGACAATTCGCAAAACAATTCTCCCATCCATTATCAGAATATTATATGAACAAAACAAAAATCACATTCCCAAACAGCGAGAAGGTATACATAAACGGAACTCACTTCCCTGACGTTAAAGTTGGAATGAGGAAAGTAACCCTCACCCCTACCGTTACGGTTGATAAGAAGGGTGAGAAACATTTTGAAGAGAATGCATCCGTCTATATCTACGACACAAGCGGACCATTCGGCGACAAAGATGCAAAGATCGATTTGAAGAAGGGATTGCCTCGTATGCGCGAATCTTGGATTACTTCCAGAGGCGACGTGGAGCAATTATCTGAAATCACATCCGTATATGGAAGAGCACGCCGCGACGACAAGAGCCTAGACTCTTTGCGTTTCGAGCATATCGCTCAACCTTACCGAGCTAAAGCAGGTCACCAGATTTCGCAGATGTACTACGCAAAACAAGGCATCGTCACACCAGAAATGGAGTATGTGGCTATCCGCGAAAACATGAACTGCAAAGAGTTGGGTATCGACACACATATTACTCCAGAATTCGTGCGTGACGAAATAGCAGCAGGTAGAGCTGTTTTGCCTGCCAACATCAACCACCCTGAGTCTGAGCCTATGATTATTGGTCGAAATTTCTTAGTGAAGATCAACACCAACATCGGCAACTCCGCCACAACCTCCAGCATCGACGAAGAGGTTGAGAAGGCAGTTTGGAGCTGCAAATGGGGAGGCGACACATTGATGGACCTTTCAACAGGTGCTAACATTCACGAGACAAGAGAGTGGATTGTCCGTAACTGTCCAGTTCCAGTAGGTACAGTTCCAATCTATCAAGCCCTCGAAAAGGTTGACGGAGACGTTGAGAAACTTACATGGGAAATTTACAAAGACACCTTGATTGAACAATGCGAACAAGGAGTTGATTACTTCACTATACATGCCGGAATCCGTTTGAAAAATGTTCATTTGGCAGACAGCCGTCTTTGCGGAATCGTCTCCAGAGGTGGTTCCATCATGAGCAAATGGTGTCTGACTCATAAACAAGAGAGCTTCTTGTACGAACATTTCGATGAGATTTGTGACATCCTTGCACAATATGACGTTGCCGTCTCTTTGGGCGACGGACTCCGTCCTGGTTCTACCTACGATGCCAACGACAAGGCTCAATTCGCAGAGTTAGAGACATTAGGAGAACTCGTTCT
Organism: Paludibacteraceae bacterium; assembly: GCA_023227695.1. GTDB lineage: Bacteria > Bacteroidota > Bacteroidia > Bacteroidales > Paludibacteraceae > RGIG10190. Next base: position 725 of record JALNVE010000135.1, on the reverse strand, counting down.
CAGAGCTTGGGACAAGAATGTACAGGCCTTCATCGAAGGACCAGGACATGTTCCTATGCACAAAATCAAGGAGAATATGGAGAAGCAGATTTCTGCTTGTCACAATGCTCCATTCTACACTCTCGGACCTCTTGTAACAGATATTGCTCCCGGTTACGACCATATTACAAGCGCCATAGGTGCTGCTCAGATCGGTTGGTTAGGTACAGCTATGCTATGTTATGTTACTCCAAAGGAGCACCTCGGATTGCCTAATAAGGAAGACGTTCGTGCAGGAGTAATCACATACAAGATCGCTGCCCATGCAGCCGATTTGGCCAAAGGGCACCCAGGTGCTGCTATCCGCGACAATGCATTGAGCAAGGCTAGATACGATTTTAGATGGAAAGATCAATTCAACTTAAGTTTAGACCCAGAAAAAGCTTTGGAATACTTCCAAGCCGGACATCATGAAGATGGTGAGTACTGCACAATGTGCGGTCCTAACTTCTGTGCCATGAAACTAAGTAGAGATTTGAAGAACTGCTAGAAAATAAGCTTTCAATAAACTGAGACCGAGTTGGAGATTAAGAGCCAACTCGGTTTTTTTGTATGTATTATTAAAAAACTGGCGTATAGGTCAAATTGCGTGGTATTTTCACTATACTAAGTGTCAATGGGTCAAATTGCGTGGTGACTTAAATGAAAATACGATTGAATATTTTCAACAATTTGCTCATATTTGT
>JALNVE010000134.1 GCA_023227695.1 Paludibacteraceae bacterium | reverse complement strand
TCTCCACAGGGCAACTGGAAAGAGGGAGATTTTCTCTTCTCTTTCTGCTCTGAAAAATATTTTTTCTACCTGACCCATTTTTTTCCTCCTCAAGTTGCATTATCAATTTGAATCCCCGACATTTCAAGTGAAAACGAGAACTATACATCTGTGAATGGAGTTTTGTACAATAAAGATATTACTGAATTAATTGCATGCCCTGGTGGTTTAACGAGCCTCCAGATTCCGGCTTCTGTCACTAATATTGGAGATGAAGCATTTTCGGGTTGCATAAACCTGACAAGCATCGAAATTCCATCTTCAGTAACCAGCATCGAAAATTATGCATTTGAAAATTGCAGAAGTCTTACGAGCATCGAGATTCCAGCTTCTGTTACCAGCATTGGAATTGGGGTGTTTTATTTTTGCGAAAACCTCAAAACCGCCAAAGTGCCTGAAGGTTTGGATATATCAGATGCAAAATTCCCATCAACTACGGAAATCATCAGATACTAAAATCTGATAAATTATAAGAGAAAAGGATGTCGGTTTCGGCATCCTTTTTTGTGGATAAAGGCGATATTATCTCTTGACAATGAATGACATTTACTCGAAAAAGAAGTTGTGATTCGTTAATAATGTTACATTCGAAATAATAATGTATTTTTACGAAATTTTCCAGGTGAAGTTAATAAAGCTCCGTGCTGAATGAACAGAACTGAAGACTGAATTCAAATTAATTAAATCTTTATGGTATTAAAAAAATATCTCTTAGCCCTTGCGGTAATGGCTGCAGCAACAGCAGTACAGGCAGCAGACATGATAGGTATCAGGGCCGATAATTCTAAGGAAACCTTCCCCATTGCAGATGTCTTAAGCGTGAAATTTCAGGGAGGTGATCTCCCTACAATGGACGTTATCAAAACCGAAGGTGAAACCTCAAACGGGTTCCGTACACTTGTGTTTGGCAGCGGTGAGTTCTCATCTGTTTCATCTATCTCCTCTTCAACAGTTTCTGTTTATCCCAACCCAGTAGAAGATATAATCTTTGTGGACGGTATTGACGGCGATGTAGACATCATCGTGATGGACCTTGCAGGCAACAAGCTTATGCAGGCCAAAGCCCGCCAAATCAACGTCTCTTCTTTGCAGACAGGATCTTACCTGTTGAAGGTGAACGATAAAATTGTAAAATTCTTAAAGAAATAACAGCGATATGAAGAAAATACTCACATGTTTGGCTGTACTGCTTATGGCAATAGCAGCTATGGCTTTTAATAACATCACCTTTGTCTTTAAGGACGGCACGCAGAAATCATACGTTGACAGCTATATTGACAGCATCGGAATGGGATACCCTTCGTCTCCTACCAAAGACAGCGTATATGTTTATCTGAAAGACAAGACCAAAAGAGCTGCTAATATCAATGACATAGACAGTATCCGATTCAAGCATTTCGAAGATGATTCTTGCTTGACAATGTTGGCTGAAGAGTGCAACTTATGGTTCAATTATAATGATGACTCTATGACGGCAAAAGTGTACGGACAACGAGACTGGGGAGATGAAACTGCAATCATCCCTTGCAAAGTAGAGAAAGACGGAAAAATTTATGATGTCACAAGCATCAACAATTTTTTGTATATGAAGACTTCCTATCTGACAAACATCGTAATTTCTAATTCGGTTACAAACATCGAAGATGGGGCATTTTCTGGTTGCTACAGACTTACCAGCATCGAGATTCCAAAGTCGGTTACAAGCATCGGAGAGAGTGCTTTTTCCTTTTGCGACAGTCTGAAAAGCATAAATGTTTCAAGTGATAATAAGAAATTTACATCCGTTGATGGTGTTTTATACAATAAAGATATCACTGTATTAATAGCTTGTCCTAGTGGATTAAACAGCATCGTAATTCCAGAGTCGGTTACAAGCATCGGGCAGCAGGCATTTTATTATAGCCAAAGCCTGACATGCATTGAAATTCCATCTTCTGTTACAAGCATCAAAGAAGAGGCATTTTATGGTTGTAGCAAACTGACAAGCATCGAGATTCCAGAGTCGGTTACAAGCATCGGAGATTCTGCATTTGGGGGCTGCAGGAGCCTGACAAGCATTGAAATTCCATCTTCTGTTACAAGCATCAAAGAAGAGGCATTTTCTAGTTGCACCAGCCTGACAAGCATTGTGATTCCAGAGTCGGTTACAAGCATCGAAGCGTATGCATTTTATGGTTGCAGCAGCCTGACAAACATAGAGATTCCAAAGTCGGTTACAAGCATCGGAGACGCGGCATTTAAAAATTGCAGCAGCCTGACAAGCATAGAGATTTCTGAGTCGATTACAAGCATCGGAGAGTATGCTTTTTATCAGTGCAGCAACCTAACAAGCATCGAAATTCCAGAGGGGGTTACAAATATCGGAAAGAATGCATTTAGGGATTGTGACAGTCTGACGAGCATAAACGTTTCAAGCGAAAATAAAGATTATACTTCTGTAGATGGAATACTATACAATAAAGATATAACTGAATTAATCATATGCCCAGCTAATAGCAGCCTGACAAGCATTGAGATTCCGGAGTCAGTCACCAGCATTGGTGTGGATGCATTTAAGGGTTGCAGTAGCCTAATGAAAATCGAAATTCCAAATACTTCCTCTTTAACCAGCATCGGATATGGGGCATTTTATAAATGCAGCAGTCTTACGAACATCGTGATTCCAGAGTCGGTAACAAGCATCAGAGATAAAGCATTTTCTGAATGCAGCAGCCTGACAAGCATAGAAATTCCGACTTCGGTAACAAGCATTAGTGAGTATGCATTTTATAATTGCGTCAGCCTGACAAGCATTGAGATTCCAAAGTCAGTAACAAAAATTAGTAAGTATGCATTTTATGGTTGCAAGGGCCTCAAAACCGCCAAAGTACCGGAAGGATTGGATATATCAGATGCAAAATTCCCATCAACCACGGAAATTATAAGATACTAAAATCTGATAAATTATAAGAGAAAAGGATGTCGGTTTCGGCATCCTTTTTTTGTGGATAGTGATGAAGTAATGCAAGCAAACCTTTGACAGCCTCGATCTTTCCCAATATAATTCCACTTTTTTTCTATATGCCAATCGTGTTATGTCACAAGTTGTGACACGAATTCATTTTTGTTAGAGGAACTTCTCTATGCGATATAAATTCTCTTCATTCATACATTTTTGGCAATAACAAAAAATAAAAGAATGGCATTTTCATTTTTCTCTTTTGTTTTTTTAATTTCTTTGTTCTCATTATTTTTTGTAAATTTGTAAACGGGTTAAAGGACGTAAGATACAAATCAACAATTGATTAATACCTCAGAATCCTTTATCCGTATTATTTTTGTAAAACATAAATTCATATAGGCATGAAGTTTACCGTTTCGAGTACTGGTTTACTTAGTCATTTACAGGCAATTAGCCGTGTAATAAATGCAAAGAGTCCACTTCCGATATTGGACAACTTCCTCTTCAAAATTGAAGGCGGAAAATTGATCATGACAGCATCTGATTTGGAGACGACACTCGTCACCACTATGGATCTGGACGCATCAGAAGGTGATGGTTCTATTGCACTTTCCGCAAAAATACTTTTGGAGACACTTAAGGAGTTTTCAGACCAACCACTCACATTCGAGATCAATGATGAAAACCTAGCAATGGCAATCAAGTCAGAAACCGGTGTTTTCAACTTTATTGGTCAGAACGGTGACGAATACCCTAAGATGCCAACTCTTGCCGACGATGCCAACTCTTTTACCGTTGGTGTACATACACTCTCTTCGGGTATCATCAAAACCATCTTTGCTACTGCCGATGATGAGCTCCGTCAGGTAATGAACGGTATCTTCTTCGATATCACTACTGAAGACATCACATTTGTTGCGTCAGACGCACACAAACTTGTCCGCATAAAGACTACTGCTGCAAAAGGAGATAGCATCTGCTCTTTCATTTTGCCTAAGAAGCCAACCAACTTATTAAAAAACATCCTTCCAAAAGAGGAGGGCGACGTGCAGATCAAGTTCGATTCTAAGAACGCTTGCTTCACTTTGTCAAACTACACTATGATGTGTCGTTTGGTAGAGGGCCGTTTCCCTAATTACAACTCTGTAATTCCACAGAACAACCCTTACAAGGCTATTTTGGACAGAGCCTCTTTGATGAATGTTTTGAGACGTGTATCTGTATTCTCTAACCAAGCAACTAACTTGGTAAAATTAGAGTTTTCAGCGAACGAGCTAGTTGTCTCAGCTCAAGATTTGGACTTCTCTGTTTCTGCTAAGGAACAAATGACTTGCCAATACGAAGGCGAACCAATGAAGATCGGATTCAAATCATCCTTCCTCATCGAAATCCTCAGCAACTTGTCTTCTCAAGACATCGTGATCGAGCTGGCCGACCCTTCGAGAGCTGGATTGGTATTACCATTCGAGCAGGAAGCACAAGAAGATACATTAATGCTTATCATGCCAATGAGCTTGAACGACTAAGCATTTTTGAAACACATACAATAAAATGCTTCCGATTCATTTTGAGTCGGAAGTTTTTTTTCTAAAAAGACGAAGCCTTTGCTTCAAAAAGAACATCTCACTACAGATAAAAAAGAAAACAAGATGCAACTCAACTTAAAGAACCCTTTGGTGTTTTTCGATTTGGAAACTACGGGAATCGACATTGTAAATGATAGAATCGTAGAAATCTCCTATTTAAAGATCTATCCCAACGGGAAAGAAGAGAGTAAGACAATGAGAATTAATCCGGAGAGACATATCCCTGAAGCCTCAACCGAGATACACGGGATCTCTGACGCAGACGTAAGTGGATGTCCTACTTTCAAAGAGGAGGCAAAAAACATTGCCAACGACATTGAGGGCTGCGACTTGGCCGGTTACAACTCCAACCGCTTCGATATTCCATTGCTTGCAGAGGAGTTTATCCGTGCAGGCATAGACATCGACATGAAGAAACGTAAGTTTGTGGATGTGCAGACTATCTTCCACAAAATGGAACAACGCACACTCTCCGCTGCATACAAATTCTACTGCAAAAAAGATTTGGTTGGCGCACACGGTGCTGCTGCCGATACAAAAGCAACTTACGAAGTTTTGATGGCTCAGCTCGACATGTATCCCGACCTCAAGAACGACATCGAATACTTATCCGCATTCTCTTCATTCAACAAGAACGCCGACTTCGCCGGACGTATCGTCTATGATGACAATGGCGTTGAGTACATCAACTTCGGAAAGTACAAAGGAAAGAAAGTTACAGATGTTTTCAAGGAAGACCAAGGTTACTATGGCTGGATTATGCAGAGCAACTTTGCCCTCGACACCAAGCGTGTATTGACCAACATCAGATTACGTGAAATGAAGAAATAAAATCCATGTCCAACTCCTACTTCCAATTCAAGCAGTTCAGGATAGAGCAAGACCGATGCGCCATGAAAGTGGGCACAGACGGCGTTCTTTTGGGTGCGTGGGCTAACGTAAGTCAAGCCCGGACTATTTTGGATGTAGGAGCTGGCACTGGATTAATCTCCCTTATGCTGGCGCAACGATCGGCTGCCGATACGCAGATTCAAGCCATCGAGATAGATACAGATGCCAACGAGCAAGCCAACAGTAACTTTGAAAATTCACCGTGGAAAGAGAGGCTGTCAAGCCTCAATGTTTCTCTTCAGGATTTTTTAAAGAAGACACATTCGTCTTTCGACCTAATAGTTAGCAACCCACCCTACTTCATCGATTCTAAGAAGAACCCCAACGAGCAGCGAACGCTTGCCCGCCACACGGACTCTTTGAGTTACGAGGAGCTGCTGTCAGCCTCTACTATACTTTCAGACAAAGGACATTTTGCCGTCATCCTACCCCATTCCGAAAACGAGACATTCATCGCTTTAGCGAAAAAGGAAGGATTCTATTTGGCTCATCAGACACACGTCATTCCAAGAATTGACGCACAGCCAAAACGCATACTTCTCGACTTCTCCAAACAGGAGGCAGAGACAATTGAAGACGAACTGCTCATAGAGATTGAACGCCACGTCTACTCACCCGCATTCTGCGAAATGACAAAAGATTTCTATCTCGACAAATAAATCTAGAAAAGAGGCCTTCTTACCTATAATTTTTATATTTTTAAAAGTGCTGCCTATTGGCCATTTCATATAGAATAAAAAAAAAATTGATGTCTATTTTCATAAAGAACATTCAACTTAACGGTCTGGTTACCCATATAAGAATCGAAGGCAACCGATTCTCTAAAATCGGAACAGATGCCACACCTTCAACATCAGATACCATCATTGACGGAACAGACAAGGCAATCTTGCCACCTTTCTACAATACGCATACGCACTCGCCTATGAGTCTGCTGAGAGGCTACGCTGACGACCTTCCGCTCTTCACTTGGTTAAACGACTATATCTGGCCTTTCGAAGCTAAACTAACCCCCGACGACATTTGTATAGGAACCCGCCTCTCCATCCTAGAGATGATCAAATCAGGAACCGTATTCTTCAACGATATGTATTGGAAAGAGGAGGCTACTATTCGTGCGGCTAAAGAGATGGGCATCCGCGCAGCCATCGGAATTTTTGCGATAGACAGTCTTGGATTGAAAGACATTGACCAGAAATCAAGCGGAGCCAACAAGCAGTTAAGCGACGCTCCATTGATCCAAATGACGATATCGCCTCATGCCATCTACTCGACCAACAAGACAGAGTTTCAACGCTGTGCCGAGGTTGCAAAAGAACACAACTGGGTACTTCACACCCACGTCTCAGAGACGAAGAAAGAGGTGGACGACTGCCTAAAAGAACATGGATGCACGCCTATCGAACTTTTAGAAAAGTATGGCGTTTTAGATTGCCCAAAGGTTATTTTAGCCCATGCCGTACACATTACCGAAAACGATATGGAGATTATCAGCAAGCATGGCTCGGTGATCTCTCACAACCCTATTTCGAACATGAAGCTATCGTCCGGCTACTTCCCTATTCAAGCGGCTTTGGACAAAGGCTGCAAGATAACTTTGGGAACTGACGGCTGCTCATCCAACAATAATCAGGACATGAGGGAAGAGATGAAGTTCGCCTCCATCCGTGCCAAGGAGAAATACGGAGCCGAGAGCATACCCGTTTCGACCATCTTCGAGATGGCCACCAAAAACGGAGCCGAAGCCTTCGACCTTGACGCCGGCGAAATTAAAGAGGGCAAGCTTGCCGACGCTCTCCTCATTGATCTGAACAACGAACGCATGGTGCCATGCCACCATCTACTCTCCAACTGGGTCTATGCCGCCAACAGCGAATGCATCGACACCGTGATCTGTAACGGCCGCATCCTTATGCAGAACCGCCACGTAGACGGAGAAGAAGAGATTATTCAAAGTGTAAAGAAGAGATATAAATAATAATAACTATACAAAAAATAATTTATGGGACTATTTGATTTCTTAAAAAAGAAGAAAGAGACTGCAAAAAAGGCAGAAGAGGTTGAGACTCCACAAGAGCCTGCACAGGAAGAAGAGATTAAAGAAGAGGAAGAAAAAGCAACAGCCGAAGCACCTCAAGAGGAAGCAGAGGAAGAGACTCTTGAATCTCTTTTGAAAAAAGCAGCTACTGAGCCTGCCATGAGGCCTCAATTCTATAAAAAGTTATTGGATACAAAGATAATTGTATTGACAGACAAAGGTCAGAACGGGCCAGAAGAGCTTCAGAAAGGAACCTCTGTTAGAATAAAGACGTTGAAAGAAGGAAAAATTCCGGCATTTACCTCTTTACAAAGATTGTACGACAACGATATCATAAAGGAGGAAGTTCCTTATATAGAGATAACCGGTCGAAAATTATTCATGGCTACCAAGGGAGCCTGCCTTGTTCTGAATCCATTCTCCGATACGGGCAAAGAACTTACCCCTCCTGAAATCCAAAGTCTTCTTGACGGAACACTACTAGGCGAACCAGAAAGCGAAACCCTCAAAGAGAAGACAACAATCCGTATAGGCAAACCAGCTCATGTTCCGGAAGGATTAGAGACTACGTTAATTGAATTCTCGAAAACAAAAACAGATATAACCGCTGTCTATATCGCCTTAATGGAGAAAGAGGGTTCTGGTCAAGAACCTACCCTACTGATAGGAGTCAAACTCACCGGAAACGAAAAAGAGCAAGAGATCTTCAGTGAACTAGGCGTTGCCATCCGTCCGTACGCCCCACAAGGCAAACGCATCAACATGGCACCTATCTACGAAAACGGAAATCTTAGCAACTACTTCAATAATGTAGAACCGGTGTATAGAAATTAAAAACATCAATTTTCATAAAACAAAGCCGGTCTCCCGCTGAGGAAGACCGGCTTTTTATATATGACAATTGTCACGTCCTGAAATAGCGTTACAACAAAAAAGTAACGAATATGAAAGGAAAAGAAAGACAGTACGTTAGACGTTCACAAAAAGACTACCCGATGAGCTTTAAGCTTGCGGTAGTAAG
>JALNVE010000133.1 GCA_023227695.1 Paludibacteraceae bacterium | reverse complement strand
GTCAAAATAAAAAAATACAAATCAAAAAAAATATCCATTCCAGCAAGCTAGCTTGCTGGAATGGATAAATCATAGTATGTTTGTCCAATAAAACCTGTAACGCTTATTTAGGACTTGATAATAGCATAAAAAAAGAGACCTGAATCAATGATTCAAGTCTCCCTATTATAACTCATTTTTTATTTGAATTTCAGAACAATACCTGTCGAAGCATTCGGAAGTCCAGAACCCGTATCAATAGAAAACTCTGCTTTTACACCAAATACTTTTCCGAAATAGTATCTCATGCCTGTAAACGGACCAAAAGAGAATGTATGACCCTTAGGATCATCGCCTTGATGCGGATAATACTCTTCGTTATAATCCCATATTCGGAAACGACCACCTGTCAACAATCCGAAATAGACATCCATATGTTTTACTGGTTCATAATGGAATGAAAATCTGAAAGCAGCTACTGCATTATAAACATTGGCATCATACCAACCGTAATAATCGTAATAGCCATCATAATAATGACCGTCATCCCAACCCCAACAATCATCTTCATAGAAGCTAAAAACAGCACCAAAACCAAAAGCTCCCTTGCCACCTTTGCCACCTTTCTTCGATTTGGATTTTTTGTGTAAAAAACCACTTGGTCCTCCGAAATCAAGGGTCATTGTAACGGGTGGTACAATCACATTTCGATTCTGAGCTCCTGAAGATGTTGGAGTTCCGATGGACAAATCCATCACCATACTACCTTTTTGAAACGTTTCCTGCTGTGCGAAAGCCTCTCCCAACGTTGTAAAAAGGAATAAAAAAATAAAAAATAAAACCTTATTCATAACTATGTATAATCACTCAGCCTCAACATAACAAGTATAATGCCAAAACCTTTAATAATAGACCTTTTTTACACACAAACAAAAATGAGAATCCACAGATTGAGGATTCTCATTTTTGTTTTAAATATTTATTGTGTACTAGAACTTTAATGCTATACCAGCAGAAAGTACAGGCAAGTTGTCCTCATTGAAATCATGAGCAAATTCTAACTTAACACCAAACATATCTGAGAAATAGTATTTTGCACCAGTATACAAGCTAAATGCGCCCTTTGAATCAGTTTTCCAATCTGAATCTTGAGTTGGAGACCAGATATTTACACCAACACCTGCACCTGCATAAGTATCCAAATTTTTAAGGAATTGGAAATGAAATCCAGAACGGAACAAAAGTGCGTTTTGCCACAAACCATTTGTACCCTTTTGATGTCCATTGTTCCAATCAAAGCTATACAAACAAGTTCCATAATAGAAACCTAAATCAATAGCTCCATTCTGACCAAATTTGCTTGTATTAATAAAACCAGAACTAATAACCCATGACCCATCCAATGAAACCATAGGTATATCAGCATCCCAATGATCTCCTACCGGAGGAATACCAATCATCAATCCAAGATTGAAATCACCTTTCTGTGCTGTTTCAATACCGCTACTAGCTGCATTTGCTGTTGCAAAAGCAAATACGGAAATCAATAAAAATAATACCTTTTTCATCTCTAATTTGTATTTTTAATTTCGAGCACAAAGATAATCATTTTTTTATTATCCTAGATGAATAAAAAAACAAGAGAACAAAAAAGGCACCATTTAGATGCCTCCTATTTTGAACCCACAATCTCTACAAATCGGCTCTACAATCTGATTGTTTCGAAAACCTTCCAGTATTTTTTTTGCCCGTTCACTCTCTATTATTCGACCAAAATCTTCTAGTAAAACATTTCCCAACGGCATGGCAGCATCTGCATCCAAGCAGCACGGAACAACTGTTCCATCGACCAAAATAGCGACATGCGTGTCCAACGCATAACAAGAGCGTTGCTCTACACCTAATTTCTCCACACCAGGCCACGAAAAACGAGCTGCATTCTGCAGAAAAACATGAGGCATCAATTTAATGTTATGCTCAGAAAGTTGAGATGCATCTATCTGGGTTCCAAACTCCTTATTCAAGGCATCCAAACATTCGCGGTTGAACTCCGATGAGATTTCGGTTCCTCGATTCCACAGACGCATGGACATATAACTATCCAATGATTTTTGTTTTACAAAAGAGAAAACGGCTGATAGATATTCAGGCAAAGCCTCCGGTTTTATATTCTCCTCTGCATCGTGAAGTGATATGTTAAACTGACGGATGGGTGCCCTCAATAGATAATCCAACCGCTTTAGTATAAAAGAACCGTTGGTAGTGAGATTCACTTGGAACCCCCTATCATGAGCCATAGACACCAATTGTTCAAAATCAGGATGAAGCAGAGGTTCTCCCAACACATGAAGATAAATGTAATCCGTATAGGGCTTTATAGAAAAAAGTATCGCCGAAAAAGCTTCCGGCGATATAAATCTTTTTGCTCGTTTCGACTTGAAACAAAAGCTGCAAGAGAAATTACAAACGTTCGTAATCTCTATATAAACTTTTTTAAAACGCATTAATTAACCTTGAAAATTCCCTTGTTATAAGCAGACTTCAACCATTTGCTGTATTGGAATTTATATCCAACACCAACCATAAGACCCATGTTATAAGTCTTAGTAAAACCTTGCTCATAACCAACGTAAGCATACATACCATTAAGAGCAGTTACACCAAGTGTCTGAAGCTCATAAGCAACACGAATTTGCATACCCCAATCAAACTTCTCTGCGATACCGTCATAACCCAAAGTAGAACCTCCGTTGAACGAACCTCCTACTCCACCTGCGAAATAAGGACCAACACCTGGAGAAAGTTGACCAGGACCAACATTTAAGAAATTATAATATACTAACACCGGTAATTTGATATACATTGCACTTGCTGAACCAAAATCATCAGTATTTGTTCCTTCGTATGAGAACAACAATTCTGGTTGAACAGACCACTTTGCGAACAACTGCATTTCTGCAACACCTCCTAAATTGAAACCAGGCATGAAACTTGTTCCTAATTCTGAAGAGTAATCACCATTCCATTTAGTCATGTTAAAACCCGCAGTCAAACCAAATCTTACTTTGACGTCCTCCTGTGCCTTTACTGTTGTCATGGAAGTTACCAACAACAAAGAAAGAGCAAATAATATCTTTTTCATTGAATAGAGTTGTTTTTATTTAAATTCAATATATTACTTATGCTAACCTTTTACTAATAGACAATTTTTCAAAAGATAAAATCTATCAATAAAACAAGTCACTTCACGGCAAAGATATTTAATTTTTCATAATATCACAAAAGGAATGAAAAAAAGAAATGAAAAAATGAAGATTAACTTTCAGTCAATCTCCATTGAATCATTTACCTATAATCGAAAGGCTTTACCCCTCCTCTTCCTCTTTGGTGCGATGAGGTTTTCCTTGCTTGGCACGTACACGGCTAAGCGTCTCAGGTGTTATCCCCAAATAAGATGCGACATACAAAGAAGGAACTCGCAACAAAACCTTAGGGATTTTATCCAAAAGATTCTCATACTTCTCCTCTGCTGTTTCAAACTGAAGAGAATCTGCACGATGCTGAGAAGCGATTAAAGTAACCTCCAATATTCTTCTGTATAGAATTTCCACCTCGTGATATTTATCACAAAGCTTATCTACATTACTTTTTGACAATGCATATATTACTGTTGGTTCCAAAGCCTCAATAATCAACTGACTGGGTTTGCCAGTGAAAATACTTTCCAACGATGTAAATGAAAAACCTTCTGGAGCGAAATATTCGGTAACATCTTTACCTTTCTTAAAATAGAAAGTACGAATAAGACCTGAATCCACAAACCCCCAATATTTACAAACTTCACCGGCTTTCAAAAACTGATCAAATTTCTTCAGATGAAAAACTTCTATCATAGAAATCACCTCATTTAATATAGAAGCAGGGAAAGTAGCGTTACCTGTAATCTTCTGTATTTGAGACTGAATAAACTGCAAATCTAATTCATGTTGCATAAATAATAAGATTTAAAATAAACAAAATAATAAGAATCTCACTTTATATGAAAAAAAGAAGGATTACTTGTGCCAAACAAAATCTGATTTATTTAAACTCTTTTCTAAATCATATTTCAATAGCCTCCGAATTATATTCATTTGTTTTTCCTTCAACAAAATAAATTTCATTTTCTAGTCATAACAATGACTTACGCAACCCCGCCCATACACATATCATATAAAAAAATGGTAAACAGTTCCATTCAACAGTTCTTCTTAAGTATTAAACCTCGCTAGAAATTTTCAATCAGAATGTTAACATAAAAACACTTTCACTTGCTTCTCTGTTTATTTTCTTTAATCATTAACAGAAAAATAGTCACAAAAATCAAATAAAACTCATATACATTTGACTTTCAAGATAAATTGGAAATTCTGAAAAGAACTATTTTAGGTCAACAAATGGTATTTTCATTAAAAATAATATATTATGAAACCATTTCTTTTTGACCAAACAAATATATTAATAAATATCAAAAAAGAAAACATTATGAACAAAATTAAATGAATGCATTCAACAAAAAAGAGATTTTGATTCGTTTTAATCAAAATCTCTTTAATTTATACCTGAAAAAAAAATCAAACGTCTACTTTATTTATTAGCTCTCGTATTCGAAATAGAGTTTGTAAAAATGCAGACCTTTGCCATTATCAAAACCTTTTTCTATATATCGCTGACCACCATGAACGTAGACATGAAAGTTTTTATCCAGCTTCAGAACAGACTTGAAACTCTTATTCTCTTTCTTTACTATATCGGGAGAAATCTTAAACTCTTCGTTAAAATGAACGTCATTCTCCTGTCCGTAAAGATCTTTATATTCGTTGAAAGCTTGGACAACATCTGGGGCAGCCAAAACTTCATCCTCAAATTTCTCCTCGTTAAACATTGAATTGTCCTTGAAGTAGTTGATAGATCGGTTCAACATATCTATCTGCTCTGTACGTGGAACTTCATTTTCTGCAGTAAACACATTGTTTACGAACTCTTTGCAGACATTCAGATAATTCTTTGTAAAGAAGTTATTGTCCTGACGTTCGGTCAAACCCAAGAAATCACTTTTCCAAAACAGAGCCTCCTGCTTGCTGACCTTATCTATTAAAGAAGCAACAAAACCATTTTCCCTTTCTATATCGAAGATCAAACAGCCCTTATCCATCTTCTTCACGTTGATGCCCTCTTCACAATCGATATCAAATGATTCTGTGCCTGTACAAATTTTAAGATAAGTCTCCTTGTTTTCTGACTTGAAGATACCCAAGCAACGGACATTTTGATCAAAAATCTGGACATCGTTGAACAGAGCCAAATAAAACTCGCCTGCCTTAATCTGCGGATGAGACGAGTTTTCGTACAAATAAGAAGCGATGATTCTGGAGTGTTCGTAAAACAAATCCGGATTGTCGAATATTGCACAAGCCGACTGATAAACGATGTTATCGTTTACATTATTCGTCCCCTCGAAATGGTATAAAACGGGTTCTCTGAAAGAAGACAGAAAATACTGCTTCAACATCTGAACCGGATTGTCCTCTTCCAAATCCATACATTTCTTGGAATAGACATTCTCCGTATTCTCTGTACGTGAACCTATTTTATGTACAACAAGTTTATCAATACTTGCATTTACAATATCAAACAACATAATCAGAATTATTAATTATCGGATTTTCAAAGATCAATCATTTTTGATCTCTTTATTATTTCAGGAAGTTCAGTATATAACTCCTGCATTTTAGAATATACCACTCCAGCTCCATTGCCAGACAGTTCTTTATCTTCTAGGATTCCGGTATTGACGGCAATAGTAAAGATACCTGCACTGACAGCTGAACGCACACCCAACGGAGCATTCTCAACTACAATTGCCTGATTTTTTTCATAACCACCCTTCTTCAATGCCATCAAATAGGGTTCAGGATCGGGTTTGCCCTTCTTCACATCAAAAGCGGTCACCATCTTCTCACGATGGAAAATATCCGGAAAGAAGTAATTCAACTTATCCAACAATGAAACTTGGCCAGAACCGGTCACCAAAAAAATGTCCAATCCTGCCGCCTTCACTGTCTTTAACACATCCAAGACATGTTCCATCGGAACTGCAGGTGGTAGTGATTCAAAGTAGTGGGACTTTACCTTATATATACGCTTGCATTCCTCTTCCGAAGCATCTCTGCCCAACTGACGGGTAAAGGCATCGCGGATAGTAGACGCACCTGTCATACCCTCACGCATATAGGCATCGTAGGCACTGAATTCAATACCTAAATCATCAAACGCCGAGCACCATGCCTTTGCATGATTGGACATAGAATCAAAAAGGACACCATCCATATCGAAGAAGAATGCCTTCAAATCCAAATCCTTGAGTTTTTCCAAATCTATAATCATCCGCACTTTTACTTATACACTAAACACGATCCTCTAATTGTAAATCAATTAGAAATTATAAGAGACTCCAAGAGAAATTGATTCCCAGAACTGAGTTCTAGCAACTGGATATCCCAATTTCCATGCGTCTGTTGTAGGAGTTCTCACCCCTTTTTCAGCAATATTTTCGTTTGTTCTCTTCTCTGCATTATCATACTTCAACTGGGTACGTAACGAAACGTTGATTAACTTAGTCACCTTCATAGAAAGCTCCAATTTCCATTTAACGTACCAACCATGAATATCCTTATCATACATGTCCACAGTTGGATGCTCTAACAAATAAGCGTCCATCTCGTCGAAATAGACACCTTTGTCTGCAAAAATATCATTATACTCCTGTACGGCAGCATTATATGCATAGAATCCTTCAAGAGAAGAGAAAAAGTGAACAGTCTTTGTCATATCAAAATCAGAAACCAATTTAGCAAAAGCACCGATTTCTGTTCTTGTCTTCTCATAATCACCATTAGACTTGCGCTCCATACCATAATTGGAAGACAACAAAGTATCAGCACAGAATGTGAAACGTGCTGTCACAGGAGAAACAAAGCAAGAGATGTATTTATTCGGAATATAATCAATACCAAGAGCTAATTTCAAATAGGCAGGTGAAAAGAAATTGGAAACCAAAATAGCTGAATCCAAATTATTTACATCCTTCTTGTCATAAGAATAACCCTTTTGAAACTGAGATTCCAAGTTACCTAAAGCTGTATAATAAAAATTTTTTGCAGCCTTATAACCAAACTTTGTCTGCAAAGAGAAATTATCCATGTTTTTACGGACATCATCACCTCCTGAGAATTGATCGGAATAAATAAATCCGTATTGAGCAGAGAAGTTATTCATCCACATCACCTTATCTTTCTGATAATTGGCATTGAGTTTAAGAAAAGCATCCACAGAAGCAGCACTTCCTACTCCATCTGTACAATATTCATTAAAATAAGCTTGGTTAGCATTTAACCCCACAGAACCAGGGAACTTCCAATAAATGCTGTCAGTACTCTCTTTATAACCACCTTTTACGCTTTCTGCATTAGAGACCAATAGTTTAACAGATTCTTCTTCTGCCTGAATCGAACCAATAATGGCAAACATGGTCATTCCAACCAGCATCAATTTTCTTTTCAAATTCATTTTTCTAATCTTTTAAATTATATCTGCAAAAATAATATTTTTTGCGTTCCTATCAATCTTTAACGTTCTATGAAAAAAGAGAATAAGACAAAAAAACATACTATTCCCCCATTTTAGTAGAAAAAATTGTCATTCTGTCATCTTTTTTTTAACAAATTCACGAGGCATCATTTTTGCCTTTATTCTTTTATAAAAATAAAATAAGGTCATGTTAGGTAAGAAAATCGGAATCAAAATTCGATTTGAACTTGCAAACAGCCCGTTATCTTAGTAATTTCACAGCATAATTAGAATTATATGACACACAAAGAAATTGAAACCATACATAAAGAAATCTGCAACTCCGTTTTGTCAAAACATTTAAAGATGGCGTTCGACAAACTGACCCTTTTAGCCAGCCTACTACAGATAGGCGAATGGATGGATAAAAAAGAGGAATTGGAAACGACCTACAAATACATGCTCCAATACGTCACAGAAGGTGTGTCAGACCCGGAGCAGACAAAAATATACAACCAGTTGAGATTTTCGACGATCGAATTGGCAGATCGAATCAAAGACCTACTCATGACCAAAGATTCGGCCAATTACGTCTATGCTCAGAAGCGAATCCAGAAGCAGAACAGATTTCCGGTCGAAAAGGAAATCATGGCAGAGATGACTACCTACAACGAAAACATGTCAATGGCAAGCCTAATAGAAGAGAGCATGAACAAGAAGGACCAGATTCAGAACTTCTCCGTTGAACACGAAAAGATGCAGGCGGTGCTATTCAACCACTTCTGGCTGACAGACAAATACAGCGCAGAGGATATGGAACTGCTGAAACTGATTTTTACAAGCGAAGAGATGGGTCAGTAGAAATTTAGTGGGGAAAAGCATAAATATTGGCGATACGGAATAGGAAGAACTTCTTATCTACGACCCCACGCAGATTAGCCCTGAAAAGTTTGATTTTCGCATTGAAAGACT
>JALNVE010000132.1 GCA_023227695.1 Paludibacteraceae bacterium | reverse complement strand
TTGGTTTTTATTGTTTAAACAACTACTTTTGCGTATCAAAATTAAAAAAGCAAAGATATGGAAGACTTTATGTTGGATTATGAATTAGTTTTCGCAGTAATAAGCGGAAAGGTTTCTAGCGCGATAAACAGACGTATGTACAGGGATTTGCGCAATGCGGGTTTGGATATTACTCCTGAACAGTGGTCTGTTCTAATGTTCTTGTGGCAGCAGGATGGCGTTACTCAACGCGAGATAGCCGATGCCACCTATAAGGACAAGCCTAGCATTACGAGACTTATTGATAATCTGGAGAGACAGGGGTTGCTTTATAGAAAGCAGGACAATGTAGACAGAAGAACCAATAAGATTTTTCTTACTCAGGCAGGTCAGGATCTTCACAAGTCAGCAAGAGTTGTTACGTTAGGAACAATGCAGACAGCGTTGAACGGACTTAACAAGCAAGAGATAGAACAAGCTCAGTACCTATTAAAGAAAGTTTTCTCTAATATTCAGGAGCCGGAGTCGTCTAAAGAATAAGAGGATGCAAGAAACCTATGTTTGAGGGGATGACTCTCTTTTTTGAATATTCCCCTTGACATAGGTCGCTTATGAGAACTTCGATTCCGTCAGGAACCGGATGAAAAGTTCGATTGCTTAATCGGGAAAGGTACGTTAATGAGAAGTTCTTTGATTAAGCACATTTTGTGCATGAAAATAAATCTGATTAATACACATAATCTCACAATATTATCTTTCGGTTTTTGACGCTTGAATTTGAAAAAAAATAAGAGATGAAAAAAGTTGTAGTAGTTGCCTTTTCGTTGTTAGTCTCATTCCCTGTCTTTTCGCAGAACGTGTTGACTTTGGAGGAGTGTAGAAGTATGGCTCTTGGTAATAACAAGGAACACAAAATTGCCGAAGAGGAGGTTTTCATAGCAGGATACAGGAAAAAGGCCGCGTTTACTAAATATCTGCCGGATTTGTCGATAAAAGGAGCTTATATCAGAAATGAGAAGGACATCGCCTTGATCGGAGAAGATATGTATCTTCCTATCGGCACACTCACGGAGTCAGGGTTTGCGTTTACTCCTGATCAGATTAATAATAAGTGGACGATGGTCAATGGTCAAGCCGTTCCCTTGGACGCTGCAGGCCAACCGTTCAATCCTAAAACCAATCCGGAGAAGATTCAGTGGAAACAATATACCACGATACCGAAAGATGAACTTACTTTCGATACGAAAAATATATATGTGGGTGTTCTGAACCTTACCCAACCTGTTTTTATGGGAGGTAAAATTGTTGCCTACAATAAGATAGCGAAATTGAATCAGGAACTCGCACTCTCTAAACAGGAGTCTAACCGACAGAACGTCATATTGAGTGTAGATGAGACCTATTGGCAAATCGTCTCTTTGGAGAATAAGAAGAAGGCGGTGAATGGCCTGATTGAATTATTGAATAAGATGGATCATGATGTGTCCCTCATGAAAGAGACCGGGGTGGCAACAAAGGCCGACGAACTGTCTGTTCAAGTGAAACAGAATGAGGCTGAAATGGCTTTGCTGAAGATAGATAATGGCATCAGCCTTTCGAAGATGCTTCTTGCCCAATATTGCGGAATCCCTATTGACCGTGAGTTTTCTCTTGCAGATGAAAATTTGGAGGAAATTCCACTGACGGAGATTGATTCTGTCAATATGGAGCAGGTCTATGAAAACAGAAGCGAACTGAAGAGTTTGGATTACGCTACTCAAATCTATAAGCAAAAGGAAAAGGTGGTTCGTGCGGACATGCTGCCGACGGTTGCCTTGATGGCCAACTATATGGGGACAAATCCAAACAGTTTTGATGGTTTTCAAAATAAGTTCGGATTTACTTGGAATGTAGGGGTTGTGGTGAATATTCCTTTGCTGCATTGGGGAGAACAGATACATCTTCTGAATGCCGCCAAGTGTGAAACTAATATCGCCAATTTCAAGTTGGATGACGTGCAGGAGAAAGTGGAGCTGCAGGTAAGCCAATGCGAATTCAAACAGACGGAGGCGAAACGAAAGCTGAGCCTGGCACAGAAGAATCTGGAACGTGCAGAGGAAAACCTAAAGTATGCGACACTTGGCTTTAATGAAGGTGTGGTGCCTGCGTCTAATTTATTGGAGGCTCAGACGGCTTGGCTCACGGCTAAATCCGATAAGATTGAGGCGGAGATAGATGCGAAGATGAGCGAGATTTATCTGCAGAAGGCTGTCGGACAGTTGGGAAGGTAAGGAGATATAGAATAGAGAAAAATATAAAAGAATTAGAAAGATGAGTACTAAGAAAAAAAATTCGGATAATGCGAATATGCTAGTCGCATTTGTTGTTTTGGTATGCATAGTCTTGGCTATCACTTTGTTCGGCATATTCTTTATGAAACCGGCTCCGGAGATTATCCAAGGTGAGGTGGAAGCTACGGAGGTGAGAATTTCAGGAAAGGTGCCGGGTAGAATAGAAAAATATTTGGTGGAAGAGGGCTCTTATGTAAAGGCCGGAGATACATTGGTTATTCTTGACAGCCCCGATGTGGAGGCGAAACTTCAGCAGGCGAAGGCTGCGGAAATGGCTGCATCTGCATTGAACCAGAAGGCCAATAAGGGAACGAGAGAGGAACAGATTCGTGGCGCATACGAGATGTGGCAAAAGGCATTGGCAGGACTGGATGTCGCAAAGAAATCGTATGAGCGAGTACAAAGTTTATATGAGAAGGAGGTGGTCCCTGCGCAGAAAAGGGATGAGGCTGAGGCTAACTATAAAGCTATGCTGGCTACTGAACAGGCTGCAAAGTCACAATATGAGATGGCTTTGAAGGGCGCTCAGAATGAAGATAAGGAGGCTGCTCTGGCTCAGCTGAATAGGGCGAAGGGTGCTGTGGCCGAAGTGCGCTCGTATATCAACGAGACGATGTTGACGTCTCCCATCTCCGGCGAGATAAGCGAAATCTTTCCTCAGAGAGGCGAGCTGGTCGGTTCTGGAGCTCCTATCATGAATGTGCTGGATGTGCAAGATATGTGGATCACTTTTAACATGAGGGAGGCCTATCTGAAAGATTATCCCAAAGGAAAGGAGTTTAAGGCGTTTGTCCCTGCTCTTGGGGATAAGGAGATAACGCTGAAAGTGACCTATATTAAGGATTTGGGTTCTTTTGCGGCTTGGAAGGCTACGAAAGTCACCGGAGAGTTTGATTCGAAAACATTCGAGGTGAGGGCTAGGGCCTTGTCTCCGGTTGAAAATCTGCGTCCGGGAATGTCTGTCATCATAAAGTGATGCGGAAACACTCATGAACGGAGTGTCCCGAAAGGGATGTGCATCGGCAAGGCTCTCTTGCTCGTGCGTCCGGATGATTTTTTTTCTTGTAATTCGTAACATTTAGGAGGATGATTCTAAAAGAAAGTATATTTTCCCGTTTATGGATGATATGCACACGAGAGGCCAGATCGATGGCTTCTCGTCCGTTGTATCTTTTCGGGATGATTCTGGCTCCTTTGTTTACCACTCTGTTCTTCTTGACTTTGATGGGAGAGGGGCTTCCGAAGGATTTGCCGATTGCTGTCGTTGATAACGACAACAGCCAGGTCTCTCGACGTGTGGTTCGACAATTGGATGCGTTCAAGCAGACGGAGGTGCTGATGCATAGCGCAAATTTCAGTGAGGCGAGACGTGCGATGCAGGAGGGAAAGGTTTATGCTATATTTTATATTCCGGAGAATCTGGAGAAGGATGTGTTGGCTAGTCGCCAGCCTAAGATCTCTTTTTATCTTAATAACTCGTATCTGATAGCGGGTTCGCTTCTGTATCGGGATTTGCGGACTATCTCTGTTTTGGGGTCGGCTGCGGTGGCTAAGGAGTTCCGCACGGCGCGCGGACAGACGGAAGAACAGGCGATGATTGAGTTGCAGCCAGTGGCGGTAGACACCCATCTGTTGGGAAATCCGTTGTCCAATTACGCGGTGTATCTCTGTAATTTGATAATTCCCGGGGTTTATAATATATTGATCATGTTGCTGACAATCTATGCTTTGGGTATGGAACTGAAACAAAATACGGCGCATGTGTTGTTGCGCTTGTCGAAAAACAATATGTTCGTGGGTCTGTTCGCAAAGATGTTGCCGCATACACTGGTCTATTTTGCAGTGATAACGTTGATAGATGTCATCCTCTATGAATACATGCAGTTTCCGTGTAATTCGGGCTTGGTTCCGATGTTGGCCGATTCCTATATGTTGGTTCTTGCGTCGCAGGCCATGTCCATATTCTTGTTCGGATTGCTGCCCATAATGAGGCTGTCGTTAAGTGCGGCTTCGTTGATTAGCGTAGTCTCCCTTTCTATCTCCGGATTTTCATTTCCGGTGTCCGAGATGCATTATGTGTTGCAGTGCTGGTCAAATGTATTTCCGTTAAGGCATTTCTTCTTGTTGTATGTAGATCAGGCTCTTAACGGACTTGGATTCGCTTATACTTGGCATAATTATTTGGCTTTGTCATTGTTCTTGTTTTTGCCTTTCTTTGTCATCCGGAGATTGAAGGACGTGTATTTGAATTTCAAGTATGTTCCTTGACATTTGATCCGGTGATAGATTGAAATGCAGGGCCGTTGTTTGTAGTAGAGTTTTGGTAGTGCCGTAATTTAGAAATAACATGTCGAGAAAATCATTTAAGAAGATAGTAAAAGAAGGAGTCTGTGATACATTCATCGTCTGGAAGGATGAATTTAGAAAGGTAATCAGAGATGCCGGTGTCGTCATTTTCTTTATCGTGGCGCCGTTGGGGTATCCGCTGCTTTATTGTTTCATCTATGACAATGAGGTGGCGAAGGAGGCTCCGATGGTTGTTGTCGATAATAGTGGCACGGTGAGGAGCCGTGAGTTCATCCGGTTGTGCGATGCTACCCGTGATATCCGGATTGTAGGTAGGACCGCCAATATGGAGGAGGCAAAACGGATGCTACATGAGAAGAAAGCCTTCGGTGTCATGATGATACCTTCTGATTTTTCTAAAAAGATAGTTCGGGATGAGAAGTCGTATGTGATTCTCTATTCGGACATGAGCAGCCTGCTTTACTATAAGGCATTCTTGACTACGCTTACGGATGTCTCTTTGGAGATGGGAGAAGACATTCAGGTGAAGAGGATGGTGGGTTCGACGGAACGGGAGCAGAAGGTGGCCTCTACGCCGATAGAATATAAGAATGTCACCTACTTCAACCCACAGAACGGGTTTGCTAGTTTCCTTATACCGGCTGTGTTGATTTTGATTATACAACAGACCATGTTGATGGGAATTGCGCTTTTGAATGGTTCCGCAAGAGATAACAATACATTCCGTGATCTGCTTCCTATGCAGCGGCATTATAGAGGCACCTTCCGAATAGTTTTCGGAAAATCGTTGTGCTACCTCATGGTCTATTCCGTGGTCAGTGTTTATCTGCTGTGGTGCGTGCCTATGATATTCAGTCTGCCTCAGATGGGTGATGGTTATTCCATCTTGGCTTTTATTTTACCGTTCTTATTGTCTTGTGTGTTTTTCTCGCTTACGATAGTTGGCTTTGTCCGGGATAGGGAGTCATCCTTTGTGCTGTTTATCTTCATGTCTCTGATCCTCTTGTTCGCTTCTGGCGTGTCATGGCCTGCAGCCGCAGTTCCTTGGTACTGGAAGTCGTTCTCGTATCTATTCCCGTCTACTTTCGGTATTCAAGGATTCATCAAGATGAACACGATGGGGGCTACTCTTAACGAGGTGAGGTTGGAATATGTTGCATTGTGGATACAGACGTTCCTGTATTTTGTGGGAGCTTGTTTGGTATGCCGTTGGCAGATTATCCGTAGTGATAGGAAATACAGGGAGATGAATCGATGATGCCTTCTGTGTGACTCTGTTGTTGAACTTTCGCGGAACAAAGAGCGTTATATTGTAAAGCTGCGAAAAAGAGTGGCAGACTGGAGTTTGATGAAACTTGACCTGCATTAATGATAAGGAGATTGCATTATGAAATCGAAAGAATTGCGTATAGGAAATCAGATTTTGGTAAACGGCAGAATACACGAGGTTTCTGCCTCCGATATCTTTACATTCTCCCAGAATGAGACGTTTGGGACTGAGATGCCTTCGTGTATGCCAATGAAGATAACGGAAGATTTGCTGTTTCGATTGGGTTTTAAATTCGAATTTGAAAAAATGCAGGATAGGGTTTATTTTAACGATGACATCTATCTTTATTGGAACAAACAGGCTGGTTATTCTCTTTTGCATCTTGACAAACAGATAGGAAGACCGTTTTTTTATCTTCATCAGCTTCAGAATCTTTATTTTGACCTGACGGATAAAATTCTTATTCTGAAGAATTGAAAAAAAACAGGAAATTCCTGAAGCTGTTTGCCTATTGTGTTTGATAAAAAAGAAGACTATGAAAAAATTGATGATTGCATTTATGGCATTTTTAATGCTGTCTGCGGGAGCTGTTTTGGCTCAGGAAAAGAAAGAAAAAATCCTTAGTGGAAATCTATCGTTCTTCTACGAAGGTGCCCAGTATGTAGATGGTGAGAAAAACGGAACTTCTTCCATCACATTCGAGGTGGGTCCATCCTTGCTCTTCCAGATAAAGGAGAAATTCTATTTGGGAGGTGAAATCTCTGCCAATATGTATAATTATAGGGAATACGAAAATGGCGATAAGATAGAAACCGGCTATAAGAATATGTTTGGCGCGGCTCCTATTGTTCGTTGCTATGCCTATAAAAACAGCTTGATAGGAATATTTACGGACACGAAGGCTGGCTTCTATTTCGGCAGGGACAAGGCAAAGACAAATTACATTGCGGTGGCAGCTGACATTACTCCTGGTATAGAAATATATTTTGGAGAGAGATTTTCTTTGGGTATGTCACTCAACCGATTGGTCTATTTTGATTTCGAACGTGCCGATCCGAAAGAAGGTGATGCGACAAATCAGACTAACTTCGGATTCTTGTTTAATCCGTTGGAGATGAATTATGCTCCGTTATTGTTGACTGTTAGCCTGCATCTTTGATCTGGTTTATTGAATGGAAAGGAAGGCGGGAAAATGTTTCTCATTTTCCCGCCTTTCCGTTTTTTGTTTAGTAATGTAATTGCCCGTTCGGCAGGAAGACAGCAAGAATTTTCTATGGTACATCCCTGTTGAATGCGGTTGCCGGCGATTGTTTCTTCCTGCTGCAAAGAGATGATGTCTGCGGCATTTTATCAAAATCGGCACAGGTTTTTTTGACGATTATTTAGAGCACCTTCTGGTATTTCAGCAGCACGGCTCCATTCTCGTAATCCTGCATCTCTGTTAGCCGTACGGTTTGTTCTCTTATGGGTAGATTGAAAAGAGGAACACCGTCTCCGATGACGATGGGCATGATGCAGATTTGCATCTCGTCTATCAATCCGGCGTCGAAAAGTAAGGCGATTAATTTCCCGCCTCCTATCAGCCAAATGTTTTTTCCATCCTGGCTTTTGATTTGTTGTGTGTACTCGACCGGATTTTCGTGGACAAATGTCACCTCTGCATCTTCTTTTATCTCTTGTTTGGAGGTGAACACGTAGTTCTTCTTTCCCTTGTAGGGAAACTCTTTGTTCATCAGTTTTGTCTGGATGTAGGTGTTGTGTCCTTGTATGGTTGTGTCTATGGAGCCGTAGAACAGATTGTATCCGTAGTCTGTCTGTTCTTTGTTGGCTATGGAGTACAGCCAGTCCACATTTCCATCTTTGTCTGCGATTTTGCCGTCCAGACTGACGGCAATGTATAAAATAAGTTTTCTCATTCCTGTTTGTTTTGTTGTCTTAATTGAATAACAAAATAAATGGAGGTTGGTTTGAAATGAAAGGGGGAATGAAAGGCTATTGCTCTTTCTTTCCCCCCCTCCTTTTGATTTTTAGAATGTGATTGTCTTTTATTTCGTGCTGACAACTAGCTTCTGTGTCTTGATGGAGTTGGCTGTCCTGATGGATACGATGTAAGTCCCGGATGCAATGTTTTTTCTGACTTCTGTTTTGTCTGTAAATAAGCCGGAATATACGAGTTGTCCCATCGTGTTGGTGATGCTGATTTCTGCATCTCCTTTTTGCTCCAATGTGATAGAGAATTCGCCCGATGACGGGTTCGGATAGATGGAGAATCCTGCGTCTGACGGCAAATCCGTGATGTCTGTTGTGTATGGGGCATTGTATGAAAATCGTAGAGGCCCCAGGTCTCCATGTCTTTTGAATGTGCTCTCGGATAGCTCATTGAAGGCTATTTTGATGGTATGACTCCCCGCTTCTTTAAAGAGCACACCTGTATTGATTTGTTTTATGATAATCCGCAATACGGACTAAGCAAATCCCAATCTTTTGTTGTATACTCGATGCTTAAAATCAGTGACGTAACCGACAGCGGCAGACAGTAGACGGTCAAATTGCCGTTCCCTGAAGTACCGTCGGTTGAACTTGTAGCAGAACTCGTTCAGATACTCCTGAAGGTATTCCGGCTTGATGCCATGGTATATGCCCGCAAGCCGCGTCTTGGCGTTGGATATCGCTATGTGG
>JALNVE010000131.1 GCA_023227695.1 Paludibacteraceae bacterium | reverse complement strand
CAAAATGACCCATAGTAACGTTTAAAAGCTCGATTTTTCATCTCAAAACTTTCAAATGCTCAAAACCCCTTTGTTTATAGGAGATGTGGGCATGTCTCATCCTGCAAAATGACCTATAGGTCACTATTTTTATTTTTGTTAGTATTTGTTAGCTGATTGTGTATGACGAAAAAACGCCTCATGTTTCGATGAGGCGTTCCATATATAATTATGTAAAATTAATTTTGCTGGTTCAATATTTGAAGGAGACGGGAAGTGTGTATTGTACATTTACCGGTTTTCCGTCTTTAAATCCTGGTGTCCATTTGGGCATTCCTTTTACCACTCTTAACGCTTCTTTTTCTAATTCTTTAGAAGCTTTTCTGCATTTTTTTGAATCGCATTTGGAACCAATGTTATTTAGAATCTCTGTTTTAGTGATGTTGCCTTGTTTGTCTACAACAAAACCTACTAAAACTTTACCTGACACCTTGTTTTCAACTGCAATTTGCGGATACTTTAGGTTTTCTTTCAAATAGTTTATTAGACCGTTGATTCCTCCCGGGTATTTAGGCGGATTGTCAACAACGCTAAAAATACTATCATGATTTGTTCCAATGATATCATCTGAGACTTTTATAGTGTCGTGATTTTCTAATTTAGCATCCTTTAAATCAGCCTCTGTTAATGATTTTGAATAGCAAGAAAAGATATTAAATAACAGAACTAATACTAATATAATAGGATAGAGGATTGTTGCTTTCGATTTCTTGTTTGAATTGTTTGTTTCCATAAGTATGAGTTTTGTTCTGCCAAAGATAAAGAAGAAGGGAACCTTATTGGATAAAGTTCCACTCTTTTTTGAATATTCTAGATGACTTATTTTAATCTCTCTTCGACCTTCTCCCAGTCGATGATATTCCATATTTTTTTGGAATATTCAGCTCTTTTGTTTTGATAGTCCAAATAGTAAGCATGCTCCCAAACATCAAAAGTAAGGATGGGTTTCAATCCGTTCTTTAGAGGGTTTCCTGCATTGCTTTCGCTCTTGATCTCCAATTCGTTGTTTGAGTTGATTACCACCAACCAAGCCCATCCAGAACCGAACAAAGAGTTGGCAGCCTTCTCAAACTCCTCTTTGAACTTATCTACAGAGCCCCATTTTGCATTGATCAAAGCCTCTGTCTTTTTCAATGGATTTTGACCTTTTTTGTCTGTAAGTGAATCGAAATAGAATTCGTGATTCCAAACTTGTGCTGCATTGTTAAATAGAGGACCACTTGCTGATTTGATGACCTCTTCCAGTGAGTTGTTCTCCAAACCTGAACCTTCAATGAATTGGTTGAAATTATTTACGTAGGCTTGTAAATGTTTATCGTGATGGAACTCTAATGTTTGTTTTGAGATCTCTGGTTCAAGAGCCTCTTTTGCATACTTTAATGGTTTCAACTCAAGTTTCATAATGTTAAAAATTTTAATAGGTGAATATTCTGGGGAAAGGAAAATATAGTTCTCCTTTTTGCCCAATCTCTCTGTTTTACATAAACAAAATACATTCAAATTGGTAGCAGGTAATCTCTTATAAAGGTCTCTTTTTCCTTCCGTTATTTAATAAATACAGCAAAGAATCAGCCGACTTTATTTTGTGGATTTCATAAACCAACTCTCATGTTCTGCCTTTGTGTGATTAGAATATAAATATACAAAAAAAGAAGAGAAAACGAATAACGCTTTCTCTTCTTTTTTTATAAATCTATTTTGAGATTATTGAAGTCTAAATACAACTGGTAAAGTGTACTGAGTACGTACTGGTTTACCACTTTGTTTTCCTGGTTTCCAAGCCGGCATTGCACTTACCACACGGATAGCCTCTTTGTCCAAACTAGGGTCTACACCACGAAGAACTTTAACATCTACAATCTTACCGTCTTTATTAACGACGAACGTTACCATTACACGGCCTTTGATACCGTTTTCAGCTGCGATGGTTGGGTATTTCATGTTTTTCTGAAGATACTCCATCAACGCTTTGTCTCCACCAGGAAAAGAAGGTTTCTCCTCAACGATGGTGAAAATCTGCTCAACCTCTTCTTCTTCAACTGGAGCTGCAACCTGTTGAGGAATTACAATCTCTGCTTTTGCATCCTCTCCTTTGATCTCTTTTGACACAACGACTTCGTCGTTCTTTACAATTTGGAGAACCTCGTTCACTACAGCTGCAGGTGGTGGAGGCGGTGGAGGTGGTGGCGTGTTCTGCTGTACAGTTTGCGGTGCAATCTCCTCCTCTACAGCCATTATTTCAGCAGAGGTCGTCAAATCTACCTTTTTGACTTCTGATTCAGTCCATTCGAAACAGATGTACATAAAAGATAGAGCCAATACCAAACCGATGAGAACGTAAGTATTGCGCTTGTTCTCCAAGTCCGCTTTGGGTGATTTCTTAATTTCCATCTTTACAATGTTTATCTAAAAAAATTACTTGTTTTCATTACACGTTCGCAAATGTAAGACAAAATTTTAATATTCCTCTTTTCTTTGCGACTCTTTTTTGTCTAAAAAGAAAGATATTTTGATTAATTGTTGACATTCAAATGAGAATGCTCTTTTGAGTATCTTAACATCTGTTGAACGAATGTTTCATCATATCTTATTTTAACGTCATTGATCTCTCCTTTCTTGTCGTAAACCGGCTCGTATATAGGGTTTGTAAAGCCTTTATATGGAGCAAGATGAAGTTTGGCATAACGTTCTTTTACCTCTTTGTGAAGGATTGGATCTACCTTGACAGCATAAGTCTCGATCAAGTTTTTGGCTGCATTGAAGTCTCCTTCTGATTTGATTCTTTGAATCTCGGCCAAAAGTTCGCCGATAAGGCCTCTCATCTTCTGATAATCGTTGATCACAACGTATGTTTTGCCGTCTCTCTTCTTCAATTCAACCACCTTGTCTTTTGCTCCATGCTCCAATATCCAACGGGCAATGAGTTGTCTGTTACGCATGTGTGCCTCTTCAATGTTATTTCCAAGCTCGATACGCATTAACTGAGTCATTAGTCCGTTCATCATGTAGCTGTAATACTCGGCTTTGTAAGCTTCTTTGTTTGGAAGAAGACCTAACTCAACGAGTTTGTCGTCTGCTTCGTAGTAAAGTCCGAAGAGGTCGGCTCTAGCTTCCTCAATGGCAGCTCCGTATGCACGCAAAGCGTCTGGACTTACGCCTGGCAGCAGTTGACCTGATCCGTGGCCTAAGCACTCGTGCAAGTCTGTGTGGATGTTGTCTGTGATGAATCCGTAGTTGTTAAGGATATCAATCTCTTTCTGACTCCAAACAAACTCTTCTCTGAAACCGTTGCCCTTGGCTGCTTTGTCGTATGCCTCGGTGATGTTTTCGATGGTTACGGATTTGGAACCATGCATCTGCCTGATCCAGTTGCTGTTTGGCAGGTTGATGCCTATCGGAGTAGGAGGAAAACAGTCTCCGCCTAAAATGGCAGTGGTGATGACTTTAGCAGAAACACCCTTCACCTCTTTCTTCTTGAACTTGTTGTTTACCGGTGAGTGGTCCTCGAACCATTGAGCGTTGCCGCTGATGATCTCTGCACGTTTGGTTGCCTCCAAATTCTTGAAGTTTACGATAGATTCCCAACTTGCCTTCATGCCTAGAGGGTCGCCGTAGGTTTCAATGAATCCATTGACGAAGTCGATTCTTGAGTCCAAATCTTTTACCCAAAGAATACTGTATTCGTCGAATGTCTTTAAGTCGCCAGTCTTATAGTAGCTAATCAACGATTTGATAACAGCTTTCTGCTGGTCGTTCTCAGCTAAGGGTTCTGCCTTCTCTAACCAGAAAATGATCTTCTCGATGGCTGGCGAGTACATGCCGCCCAACTTCCAAACCTTCTCGTATATCTTTCCGTTTTCCTTGACCAACTTGCTGTTTAGTCCGTAAGAGATGGGGGTTGTATCTTTTGGATCGCGCATGTTGTTGTAGAAATCGTCGACCTCTTTCTCTGTTACACCTTCGTAGTAATTGTTGGCAGAGGTGACGATTAAGTCTTGGCCATTAGCTTGGTTGACTCTCTTGGTGTAAACATTAGTGTCGAACATGACAGGCAAAATCGCTTTGAGCAACTCCTCTTTGCTGTTCTTGTATGCGTATAAAGGCAATTCTTTGTCTGATGTTGCTTTAACTGCTTGTGTAAAGAAATCTTTTGAAAATTCGGGATAGAACTTGTCTGTTGCGTAATGGTGGTGAATGCCATTTGAGAACCAAACCCGTTTCAGATAAACTTCCAACTTTTTGAAGTCGTCACTCTTCTTGTCTGGATAAGTCTTGTAAATGGCTTCCAACGTCTTCCTTATAGTAAGGTTGTACTTGTTATTTTGGTCGAATAGGATGTCTCGTCCTTCCAAAGCTGCTTGAGAAAGGAAGTAAATCAGTTTTTTCTGATTGAGAGTAAGGTCTTCGAACCCCGGTACCTTATACCTTAAAACCTCCAAGTCTCCGAATTTGTCTACCGAATAGACAAACTTGTCGTTTGGATCAGAGGTTTTGTTTGATGCTGCCTCTGCGCTGAAAGCTAACGTTTGTGCCATTATTATGTATTTTAAAATTTTCTTTGTCATCTGTCTGTTTCTCTGTTATTGGTTTTTAATGTCAATGTTTTCTTCTAAATGCCATTTGCCTTTTTTTAGATAAAGGGCATCGTATGTGAAGTCAGGACCGTAATAAGAGAAAATGTTCTCATAAATAGGCTCCGTAGGTACAAGATGGTCAAATGCGATGCGTTTGTTCTTTTCGTCGTACGAAAGGGAAACTTTAGCCTCTGCACTGTATTCCAAAATGTATCGATGAACAGTCTGTCTTTTCCCTTTAAATACCAATTTGCCAAATTTAGCTTTGCCCTTGTTGTCAAACTCCATGCTCTCCACAAGTTTGAAATCGGACGCCATGTCTTTCCCTGCCCAGCCTAATAGCACGTAGTAATCGCCTTTTCTTACGTGGATGGCTTTGTAATAAAGAGCTCCGTACCATTCAGTGTTGGCAATCCTCTTATTGGCTGGAGGAAGGTATGCCTGTTTTGGGGTTTGGAGTGGGGTTACAACCTGTTTTTTCGAGGACAATCTATATTGAATGAACCCGCCGTATCCATAGGTTTTGTCGGATAGGGGATAGTTCCAAGTGTAGACTCTAACCTTATTGTCATCAGAAGTGACTTTCCCGATGTATCTAAGCGATTCAAAAGGATTTTCGAACGAACCAGGTTCTTGCAGCTCTTCTGCAAAAAGCGTCTCTATTTTCTGACTGAAGATATGCTTGGCAGAGTCGTCTTCTGTGCTTTGGATGGAGTCGAAAAGTTGGGCTATGACAGCTTCTCTATTGGTGGAGATGTTTTCCTGACCCATCGCTTGCGTGATGAATGTTAGTAGAAATGATATATAGATTGCTGTTGTTTTCATTTTACGTCTTCCTTATTTATAAAATGCAAAATACGCAAATTTTGCTTAGAATTAGAGCTTTTGAGGGTTATAAAAATTTAAAAAGCAAGTTTAATAAGGGATCCTCCTATTAGTTTAGTGCAAAGCACAAAAAAACCGAGGCGAAAAAATCACCTCGGCTTATTCCTATATCTTATCGTCTCGTATTAGTACTCCAACGATATCTGATTTTCCTCTGCCATTTTTCTCATGTTCAATATGGCATAACGCATACGTCCTAAAGCAGTGTTAATGCTCACACCTGTATTGTCGGCAATTTCCTTGAAACTAAGGTCTTCGAAAAATCTCATTTTCAAAACCTCTTTTTGATTTTCGGGAAGATGCTCTACCAAGTTGATGATATCGGCAAAAACTTGTTCTTTAACCATATTGTCCTCTATACTATCATTATAGAGTTTGATGTCATTGAATAAGTCAACGTCTGAATCGTCATTGGATACAGTATGCTCGTTGCGTTCCCTTCTGAAATAATCTATGATGAGATTGTGGGCAATACGAGTGATCCAAGAAACAAACTTTCCTTTCTCTGTATATCGTCCTTGTTTGATAGTCGTAATAGCC
The DNA here is from genome assembly GCA_023227695.1 of Paludibacteraceae bacterium. GTDB lineage: Bacteria > Bacteroidota > Bacteroidia > Bacteroidales > Paludibacteraceae > RGIG10190. The sequence goes on along the minus strand of JALNVE010000131.1, from coordinate 2,527 downwards.
TTGATGAAAGTCTCCTGAAAGAGGTCATTTGCTAAATCTCTGTCTTTCACTGAGAGATAAATATACGAAAAAACCTTGCTTTTGTGCCTTAATAACAAAATGTCAAATGCATCGTTGTTGTCGTTGGCATATAGCTCCACCAATTCCTCATCGGTCAATGTTTCTAACGCTTCCATAACCTTTTGTTTTTAAAATTCAAAAGTAGGAGTATGCTCTATAGGCTTGCTAATTTATGTTGTTTTTAATAATGTTTTTTTGAAGTTTTGTCTTCTCTTTTTCAAGAGATGATTGTATCCCCTCCTTGTCCGAAAATCACTTTTTTGTTCATCTCGTAACTGCAAATATATGGAATTTATATTGGTATTTGAGTTTGAAATTTGTTTAAAAATACAACAATGTGTTTTAAAACATAAAAAAAGAGGCAAACAGTAATGTTTTGCCTCCATTTATCTATGTAAATGTAATTTCTACATAAACTTCATGCCTTGACTCGGGCGGAATCCCTTCAGAAAATCTTCGGTTGAAAGCCTTTTCTTTCCTTGTAACTGCAAGGCTTTGATGCGGATAAATCCGTCTTTTACAGCTACATCGAAGGTCTTCTTTCCGTCTGTTTCAACGCTGCCGATAGGCAATTGATGTGCCTTGTCTATCTTCTCTGTTTCATAAATTTTTGTGACTAGCGGACCTTTATCTGTGGAAAGCTCTGCCCAAGCCGCAGGGTAGGGAGAGAGGCCTCTTATTAGGTTGTAAATCTCCTCTTTTGATTTGGAGAAGTCAATTTTACAAGTCTCTTTGAAAATCTTAGGAGCTGCTTTTAGATCGGCTTCAGAGCTGTAAAGCTCTTCTTGCGGCTTCGGATGGATGGTTCCGTTGAGAATGGCCTCTACTGTCTCGACGACCAACTCACTGCCTTTGTACATGAGTTTGTCATGGATAATGCCAACATTGTCTGTCTCTTTTATCTCGATCTTCTCTTGTTGGATAATCTTACCTGTATCAATCTCATGAGTTAGGAAGAAGGTGGTGATGCCTGTCTCTTCTTCTCCGTTGATGATGGCCCAGTTGATAGGCGCAGCACCTCTGTACTGAGGAAGAAGTGAAGCATGTAGGTTGAAGGTTCCGAGCTTCGGCATGCCCCAGACAACCTCTGGCAACATACGGAATGCAACGACAATCTGAAGGTCAGCGTTGAGCGATTTCAGCTCTTCTATAAATCCTTCGTCTTTCAACTTCTCTGGCTGTAGAAGGCGAAGGTTGTTCTCTATTGCGTATTCTTTTATCGGTGAGTATTGAATTTTATGTCCTCTACCTGCTGGTTTGTCGGGCATGGTGATGACGCCGACGATGTTATATCCGTTTTCGACTAATGTTTTCAGTGGTTCCACTGCAAACTCGGGGGTGCCCATGTAAACAATCTTCAAATCTTTCTTTTCCATCTTGTCGAATCTTTTATCGTCAGTTTTTCTTCTTAATTATATCGTGTATTTTCTGTTGTCAACGCCCCACATGAGTTTTCCCCTGAGGGTGTTGAAGAAATCATTGCTCTCTCGTTTAATAGCCCTGGTTGAGAAGGACGCCTTCTTGATCTTCAGCTTGGTGTTGGTCTCGAACACGTTGTTTCTTCCATCTAGTGCGATGAGAAAGTGGTTGTTGCGGCTCTCTACCTGCAATTCGATCTCCCAATCGTCTGGAACGATCAAAGGTCTGACGTTCAAACTGTGTGGCGCAACGGGTATGATGATGAAGTTACGGCACTGAGGCACGATGATTGGTCCGCCAACGCTCATAGAGTATGCGGTAGAACCGGTTGATGTAGCAACCAACAGACCATCGGCTTGGTAGGAGTTCAAGAACTTGCCGTTAGCCCATGCGTGAATGGTGATCATGGCAGACGAATCTTGCTTCAAAACGGCAATCTCGTTCAATGCGTAGTTGAAGTCTGAGTAGGCTTTCTCGTCTGTACAGAGACGGAGTAGCGAACGATCTTCAATCGTATAGTTGCCTTTTATTACCTCGTCAACGGCAGCATCCAGTTCTTCTCCGTGCACGTCGGCCAAGAAACCCAATCGTCCGGCATTGATACCGATGATAGGAATCTCTTTCTTTCCAATTTTGGCTGAACTTTTGATGAAAGTACCGTCGCCGCCTATGGTGAAGGCGATGTCGGCCGAGAAGTCTATACCTTCGATGATTTCAGAGGCAAAAGAGATGTCACAACCCCATTCTTGAAGATATTGGGCAAAGATTTTCTCTATGATGATATCTGTGCAGCCTCTTTTGTGAAGCGAGTTCACCAATTCTATGGTGTAACCAGCTATTTCTTTCCTATGATGATTTCCGAAGATAATGACTCTCATATGTCTTGATTTTTATGTACAAAAGTAGTAAAAATAACAAGAAAAACATTCTGTTATAGTACGTTTCTCGGGTCAGTAGAAATTTAGTGGGGAAAAGCATAAATATTGGCGATACGGAATAGGAAGAACTTCTTATCTACGACCCCACGCAGATTAGCCCTGAAAAGTTT
>JALNVE010000130.1 GCA_023227695.1 Paludibacteraceae bacterium | reverse complement strand
TGTAAAACAAGACAATTGTGATTTCTGCAAAAGAAGTACTCCATTGGTGAAAACCTTTGGAGTTTTCTTGTGTAAAAAGGATTCTTTCAGATTTGTAAATGGTTTGTCGTTACTTGTTTATAATGCTACAAGGTTACGAGAAACGAATTTAGGTTTTCGGTTTTTCTGATGGTTGCCATTTGGCACAACTATTGGACATATATAATGTCGGAATCTGATATTTTTGTCTAAGTATCATTGTATTAATGTTTTAAAAGAACTAGGGTGTGATGACGAGAATAGGGGACAAAAAAGGAACTGACATATTGACATATAGAATAACAAAATTGACATGACAACAAAAATAAAAGATATATTTTTGGAAACAGAGAGGGAAAATGAGTCGGATTTTATTCCTTTGATTTCAGATGGTGATGATTCTTTTGAATTCAAGGAAGGAGAGAATGAAAACCTTTCTATATTGGCATTGAGAAATATGGTCTTATTTCCCGGTGTGGTTATGCCAGTTTCTCTCGGAAGAAAAAAATCATTGCTTGCAGTTCGCAACGCATATAAGAAGGGTATTGTAATCGGCGTTTTCGCACAGAAAGACGAAAAAGTCGACGATCCTCTTTTTGATGATTTATACCATATAGGAACTGTTGCTCAGGTAATAAAAGTGCTTGAGATGCCAGACGGTACCACCTCTGCAATTTTGCAAGGAAAACGTAGAATCTCTATGGACAGCATCACTGATGAAACTCCATATCTGAAAGGTACGGTTACTCCTTTGGCAGATAATAAGCCGAATAAGGTCTCTTCGAAAGAGTTCAAAGTTTTGGTTGAGACATTGAAAGAGGCAGCAATTAAGCTTATCAAGGGTTCTTCTTCTATGCCGCCGGAGGCAACTTTTGCTGTTAAGAATATTGAGAATGCCAACTCATTGATCAATTTCATCTGCGCCAATTTCGGTTTGAAACTGAAAGAGAAGCAGTCGTTGCTTGAGACAGATGATGTTCAGGAGCGTGGTTATGAGTTGTTGAGTCTTTTGAACAAGGAACTTCAGATGCTCGAGATCAAACTTTCCATCCAGTCAAGAACTCAGGAGGAGATAGAACAGCAGCAGAAGGAGTATTACTTGCAGCAGCAGATTAAAGCGATACAGACAGAATTGGGAGGTGACTCTCAATCAAAAGATATTGATGAATTCAAGGAGAAGGCTTTACATAAGAAATGGAGTAAAGAGGTTTCTGAAATTTATGAGAAGGAGTTGACTAAATTGGAGCGTATGTCTGTTCACTCTCCAGAATATGGAGTGCAGTCCAATTACGTGGAGACCATTGTCAGCCTTCCTTGGAATGAATATTCAAAGGATAGTCTCAATCTAAAACATGCTCAGCGTATTTTAGACCGCGACCATTTTGGTTTGGAGCAGGTGAAGGAGCGTATCCTTGAGCACTTGGCCGTTTTGAAGTTGAAAAACGATTTGAAATCGCCAATCATCTGTCTTTATGGTCCTCCAGGAGTAGGTAAAACCTCTTTGGGTAAGTCTGTAGCCGAGTCTTTGAAGCGTAAATACGTACGTATCTCTTTAGGAGGTTTGAACGATGAGTCTGAAATCAGAGGTCACCGTCGTACATACATTGGTGCAATGCCAGGACGTATTATCCAAAGCTTGCAGAAGGCTGGGACTTCCAATCCGGTGTTCATTTTGGATGAGATTGATAAGGTAAGCTCAGATTTCAAGGGAGACCCCGCAGCTGCTTTGTTGGAGGTGCTCGATCCTGAACAGAACAATACATTCCACGATAACTTCTTGGATATAGATTATGACCTTTCTAAGGTGATGTTCATTGCTACGGCCAATAACTTGAGCACAATATCTCAACCGTTGTTAGACCGTATGGAAATCATTGAGATTCCTGGTTATATCTTGGAAGAGAAGGTTGAAATAGCTACTCGTCACTTGATCCCTAAAGAGTTGGAGAACCACGGTATCGGAGCCGATCAGCTCTCTATTCCGAAGGAGACCATCGTGAAGATAATCGAATCATATACGCGTGAGTCTGGTGTCCGTGAATTGGATAAGCAGATTACGAAGATCATGAGAAAAATTGCCTTCAAGATCGCAGTGAAGGAGGAGTACAATAAGGTGATAAAGCCTGAAGAATTGGCTGTTTACTTGGGTATGGAGCGTTTCTCCAAAGATAAGTATGAGGGCAATGAATATGTTGGAGTGGTAACCGGTTTGGCATGGACTGCTGTAGGAGGAGAAATACTCTTCGTGGAGACCAGTCTAAGCAAATCTAAAACTTCGAAGTTGACGTTGACCGGTAACTTGGGCGACGTGATGAAGGAGTCTGCCGTTTTGGCGTTGGAGTATCTTCGTGCTCATGCAGAGAAATTCGGTATTGATCCGAACATGTTTGAGGATTACAGCATTCATATCCATGTACCGGAAGGTGCTATTCCAAAAGACGGACCTTCTGCCGGTGTGACCATGACAACCTCTTTGGCATCTGCCTTTACAAAACGTAAGGTTAGAAAGCATTTGGCCATGACGGGTGAAATCACTTTGCGCGGTAAGGTTCTTCCTGTAGGTGGCATCAAGGAGAAAATTTTGGCTGCCAAACGTGCCGGAATCAAAGACATCATCCTTTGCGAAGAGAATAGAAAAGATATCGCAGATATTAAGGATTCTTACATCAAAGGCTTGACCTTCCACTATGTGAAGGATATTGAAGAGGTGCTAAACTTCGCTCTTTTGGATGAGAAGGTAAAAGAATGACATCTAATTAAAACAGTAAATAATTCACTCTCGTCAATGACGGGTATTTAATGATTTTTTATAAAAATGAAAAACGTTGTTATATTTGGTGCTCCAGGCTCAGGCAAGGGAACACAGAGCGAAAATATTATCGCTAAGTACGGTTTTAAACACTTCTCTACAGGTGATATTCTTCGTAAACAAATTTCTGAAGGTACAGAATTGGGTAAAATCGCAAAATCTTTCATTGATGAGGGTAAATTGGTGACAGACGAACTTATCATTAACATGTTGGATAAGGAGTTGGAGTCTGTTAAGGGTGCTAAGGGAGTTATCTTCGATGGTTTCCCTCGTACATACGCTCAAGCAGAGGCTTTGAAGGCTATGTTGAACAAGAGAGGCACTGACGTTGCTGTTATGTTGAACATCCAGGTTGAAGAGCCAGAATTGGTTAAGAGATTGTTGGAGCGTGGTAAAATTTCTGGTCGTTCTGATGATAACATGGAGACTATCACAAAACGTATCAAGACTTACAACGAGCAGACTACACCAGTTATCGATTTCTACAAGAAAGAGGGTACTTGTGTTGACATCAAAGGTGTTGGAACAATCGATTCAATCTTTGCTTCAATTTCTAAAGCAATCGATTCAGCTAAGGATATGTAATTCTTTGCAAAAGCAATATAGAGAGGCGGTCAGGTTTTGATCGCCTTTTTTGTGTTCGAAAATCGCCTGATTTTTTGAAATTATGATAATTGATCGAATCTATGGTTTCTATGCGAGTATTTTGAGTATGGAATGATAAATCTTCACTAAGGTTGAAAAATGAGGATGTTGTGACTGACATTGTTTGGAGTTGAAATTAGTTTTTTGTTATGTGTTTGATTTTTTGAATCATTCTGAAAAAATAAAGTGATGTTTGCTATCTCTCCGTCTATCAAATCATTGCTTATTTTTATTTATTTCCTTATTTTTGTCACTTTAAATGAGGACTATTGGTTGATAGATAGACTTCTGAAAATTCACGTTAAAAATAGGCGATTCTATGGATAATGTTCAGCAACAGATCGAATCTTTAAGAAAAGAGTTGGAACAGCATAATTATAGCTATTATGTCTTGTCTCAGCCTACAATTTCAGATTATGAATTTGACATGAAGCTTCGACAGTTGCAGGATTTGGAAGCTGCCCATCCTGAGTTTTTCGACCCCAATTCGCCTACCGTGCGCGTTGGAAATGATATCACAAAGGAATTCAAGCAGGTGGCTCACCGTTATCCTATGCTCTCATTGGGAAATACCTATTCGGAAGCAGATGTCTCCGATTTTTACGAGCGAGTTCGCAAAGCCTTGAACGAGGATTTTGAAATCGTTTGTGAACTGAAATACGACGGAACTTCCATTTCTCTTACGTATCAAGATGGTAAATTGGTGCAGGCTGTGACCCGTGGCGATGGAGAAAAAGGTGATGATGTGACGGCCAACGCACGAACTATACATGCTATTCCTCTTACCCTTCAGGGCGATTACCCTGCGGAGTTCGAAATCAGAGGCGAGGTATTGATGCCATGGTCTGTCTTCGAAAACCTTAATAAGGAGAGGGAAGAGCAGGAGGAACCGCTTTTTGCCAACCCTCGAAATGCAGCTTCAGGAACACTCAAATTGCTGAATTCTAAAGAGGTGTTTAAACGTAAATTGGATTCCTATCTCTATTATCTGCTTGGCGAGGATTTGCCTGCCGATACACATTTCCAAAACTTGCAGCTTGCCCGTTCATGGGGTTTCAAAATCTCTGATGCGACGAAGGTCTGCAAGACTCTACAAGAAGTTTTCGATTTCATCAACTATTGGGACGTTGAGCGTAAAAATTTGCCTGTGGCAACAGATGGTATTGTGTTGAAAGTAAACTCTATCCGTCAACAGGAGATGCTGGGTTATACGGCCAAATCGCCACGTTGGGCAATTGCTTACAAGTTTCAGGCAGAGCGTGCATGTACACGTCTCAATGAGGTCACTTATCAGGTAGGACGTACGGGAGCCGTTACTCCGGTTGCCAATCTGAACCCTGTTCAGTTGGCCGGAACGGTTGTGAAACGTGCCTCTCTTCATAATGCCGATATCATCAACGGATTGGATCTCCATCTAGGCGATATGGTTTATGTGGAGAAGGGGGGTGAAATTATCCCTAAGATTGTAGGCGTGAACACCGATGCCCGTGGTGCTGATTTAGGTCCGAAGGTGGAATTTATCAAGGTTTGTCCTGAGTGTGGAGCGGAGTTGGTTCGTGGGGAGGATGAGGCTGCCCACTATTGTCCGAACGAGGACGGCTGTCCTACGCAGAGGATGGGAAAAATTGAACATTTCGTGTGCCGTAAGGCAATGAACATAAACATAGGAAGTGAGAATATCGATCTTTTCTATAAAAAAGGCTTGATCTCCAACAGTGCTGATTTGTATGAACTGAAGTTGGAAGACTTGATGCATCTGGAGCGTTGGGGGTTGAAGAGTGCGCAGAACTTAATCAAGAGCATTGAAGACTCAAAGCAGGTTCCGTTTGAAAGGGTTCTGTTTGCTTTGGGTATCAGATATGTAGGCGCAACGGTTGCCAAGAAATTGGCTCAAGGCCTTGAGAGTATTGAACGCATTGAGAATGCCACTTATGACGATTTGGTATCTGTGGATGAGATTGGTGAAATCATTGCCAACAGCGTGATCCGTTTCTTCAAGAAAGAGGAGAACCGTGAGTTTGTGAACCGCTTGAAGGCTTATGGCTTGAAGTTCGAGATGTCTAACGACATGGTGGAACAAATGGGCGACGCATTGCAAGGTTTGTCTGTTATCATCAGTGGTACGTTCGAACGTCACTCGCGTGATGAGTTGAAGGTGTTGATTGAGCAGTATGGTGGTAAGAATGTAACCTCCATCTCTTCAAAAACAGATTATCTTTTGGCAGGAGCCAACATAGGTCCATCCAAGTTGGATAAGGCAAAGAAGCTGAACATAAAATTTTTGTCTGAAGAGGAGTTTGAACAGATGATCGGAGAAAAGTAAAAACAGAGGAAAAGAGAATTTCCATTTCCTGAAATGAAATATGAATATATATGTTTGATAATATTAAACGGTCTTATATAGACGGATGTATAAAGAACGCAGAGAAGCGCAAGAGAAGAAATCCTCAGTTCATTAATTTGGATGATGCTAAGTCTATAGTACTTCTTTTTGATGCAGAGCGGATCAATAATAAGAAGATACTTGATCTAATGGAGGTGATTGGAGCGGACAAAAAGATTTCAGCTTGGGGTTATTCATCCAAGATGACGACAGAGAAGGAGATGGTAAATATCCATTATTTCAATGATAAGATGGTCTCTTTTTTGAAAAAGCCGAAGGATGTAATCGAGAAAAACTTTCTTTCCGAACCGGCAGATGTTCTTATAGATTTGTCATTTAGGGAGTTACTTCCTTTGAAATATCTTTTGGGCATATCAAAGGCACCATGCCGTTGCGGTTTGCCGAAAGAGGGTTATGCGCTGTACGATTTGGAGGTGAAAGTTCGTCAGGGAGAAAAAGAGGCCGACCTGTTAAAACAAATATTATTTTATCTCAGTTGCATACGGACAAAATAGGATTTTTTTTTTAAATTTGAAGCTTTGGAAGCTGGGCTCTTGCGAATTTCAGAATTGGGCGTTTAAAACTAAAAACGCCAAATTATAATATATTGATATAGAGCTTTGTAGAATGACAATATTATAAGGATTATAGATGACACAGACTAAGTTTACTGGATTGGGTATAGCATTAATAACCCCATTCAAAGAAGATGAAAGCGTAGATTATGATGCACTTGGTCGTTTGTTGGACTACCAATTACAGAACAACATTGACTATTTAGTTGTAATGGGCACTACAGGAGAAGCTGCTACTCTAAATGAGGAGGAGAAGTCTTCTGTACGAAAGTTTGTTTTGTCTAGAGTGAACGGTCGCGTGCCTATCGTATTAGGTGTAGGAGGAAACAACACAAAGGCAGTTGTTGAGGCTTTGAAAAATGATGACATGGAAGGTGTCGACGCTATTCTTTCCGTTGTTCCTTATTACAATAAACCTTCTCAAGAGGGAATTTTTCAACATTACAGTGTTATTGCGGAGGCTTCTAAGGTGCCGGTTATTCTATATAACGTGCCTGGACGTACAGGTGTCAATATGACAGCTGAGACGACTCTCCGTTTGGCAAATAAATATGATAACATCATTGCCATTAAGGAGGCTTCCGGAAATATTGTTCAAGTAAATAATATCATCAAGAATAAACCTAAGGATTTTATGGTTATTTCTGGTGATGATGGCATAACTTACCCACTTATGACGATGGGAGCTGTTGGCGTTATTTCCGTGATAGGAAATGCCTTCCCTAAGGAATTTGGCAAGATGGTACGTTTGGCATTGGCTGGCGATTACCAGTCTGCAAGAGAGATTCATCAGCATTTCACAGACCTCTTCGATCTTTTGTTCGTAGATGGAAATCCTGCTGGTGTAAAATGTATGTTGTCCATTATGGGTTATATTGAGAATAAACTTCGTTTACCTCTTGTGCCAACCCGTATTACTACATTCGAAAAAATGCGTGATGTCTTGGACAAATTGAATATTAAGTGTTAAGAATTTTTGAAAGCAACGGTACGGTAGGAATACATGTGCTGTTGCTTTTATTATATTTATAAAAGTCATCTCACGAGCTAAAGAGAGAATTTAAGCGCTGTAGAAAGCTTTTGTGCATGGATTGATTTGTTCCTTTGATTATATTTTGGATGGATTATTGATGTGATGACAGGGGCGGATTGGATATATGTTATAGTGTAGAAATAAATAGTTATATTTTGTTTGGCTCAAATATTGAACTGAATGGTACATATGGAAAACACAGGATTGGTATTGGAAGGTGGTGGTATGCGTGGCGTATTTACAGCCGGCGTATTGGATTACATGATGGATAATGGGATCACTTTCCCTTATACTATAGCAGTGTCAGCAGGAGCATGTAATGCGGTCTCTTATATTGCAGGTCAAAGAGGTCGTTCAAAAAAGTGCGATGTTGAGTTACTGAAGAAATATAAATACATTGGTATGCGAAGTGTACTCCGCAAAAGGAGTATTATGGATATGGATCTCCTTTTTAAAGATTTCCCTTCTACAATTATTCCTGTAGATTTTGAGGCTTTCTTTAAGAATTCAAACCGTTGTGTGTTTGTAGTAACAAATTGCGAGACAGGTAAACCTGAATATTTTGAAGAAAAATCAGATGCTCAGAGGTTAAATGATATTTGTCGTGCGTCAAGCAGTCTTCCTTTTTTATGTCCTATCACATATATAGAGGGTGTGCCAATGTTGGATGGAGGTATCTGCGATGCCATTCCATTGAAGAGAGCAATGGCCGAAGGATATGCCAAAAATGTGGTTGTCTTGACCCGTAATAGGGGATATCGAAAAAAGGGTAGAATTAAGGTTCCCTATTTCTTCTATCGTAAATATCCAAAGTTGAAGGAGCAGCTTCGTAAAAAGAATGCGGAATACAATGAGATGATGAATTACATTGAGAGTCATGAGCGCACTGGAGAGTTGCTCGTGATCCGTCCAAAACGTAAGATAGAGGTAGATCGTTTGGAACGTAACATGAAGAAGCTAAACAACCTTTACGAACATGGGTATGAGTGTGCCCGTCTCGTATTTGAGGGAGTTAAATAAGTACAAACGTCAATAAATCATATAAAGGGGCTGCATTGCAGCCTTTTTTATTGGTTCAATTGGACTGTTGGGTTATCAAGTCCTAAATAAGCGTTACAGGTTTTATTGGACAAACATACTATGATTTATCCATTCCAGCAAGCTAGCTTGCTGGAATGGATATTTTTTTTGATTTGTATTTTTTTATTTTGA
>JALNVE010000129.1 GCA_023227695.1 Paludibacteraceae bacterium | reverse complement strand
TTCTCCACAGGGCAACTGGAAAGAGGGAGATTTTCTCTTCTCTTTCTGCTCTGAAAAATATTTTTTCTACCTGACCCATTTTTTTCCTCCTCAAGTTGCATTATCAATTTGAATCCCCGTATTATAAATTCAAAAAAACAAAAAATTAATAATACTAATTTGATTGATTATTAAAAAATACTATATATATACGATTATATAAACATTTATTATTTAACGAACAACAAAAAAGTAAAGTACCGATAGTTTTTATTTACATACTTTTGTACCCGCAAAAAGGCCTATTGCAAAATTGAGCATTAGAGATCTGGTGTTCATTATCTATTGTTCAATTTATTTGTTTGAATGAACCCATTTATAATTTAATTTTTAACGAAAACTATCATGAGATTAAAACATTTAGTCGTAACAACAGCTTGCATTGCAATTTCCTTAGGTACAGCAAACGCACAATCTTGGTCTAGTAACACTTACGGATTATACGTAAATCCGACAACAGGTACAACAGGTAATGTTGGAATCGGTATTGCTTCAACAAACAGCAACAAAGTAACAATCAAAGCGAACACAACGACACAACCTGGACTTAGAATTTACAATTCAGCAGGTTCAACAAAATTATTGCAATCTGCTAATGGAGGTTTAAGCGTAGGAACAGCAACTGCAGCTGCAACTGATGGACTGTTAGTACAAGGAGCATCTAAACTTATCGGCGAAGTAACATTAAACAACGGTTTAACCGTAGGTGGAAACACCACAATAAATGGTGCTGTTACAATGAAGAATGCAGCTACAATTTATAATGGACTAACCGTTAATGTAGGTACAACTGTCTACAATTCTATCCGTTTCACAGGATCAAATGGAAGATCTGCAATTTCTGCATATGGATATAACAATTGGGATGCTTTAGATTTTTCCGCAAGAGAATATATATTTAATTCTGGAAATGTTGGAATCGGTGTTTCAGCTCCACAAGCAAAACTTCACGTAGGAGGAAAAATCCTTTGTACAGGTGAAATCGAAGTTGCAGAGTCATTGAAAGCTAAAGAAATTGAGACCAAGGACATTAAGGTTGAGATAAACAATGCAGCTGACTATGTATTCGACGAGAACTACAATCTTAAATCATTATCTGAGGTTGAATCATTTGCAAACGCAAACAAACACCTTCCTGGGGTTCCTTCTGCTGCTGAAATGGCTCAAAATGGAGTAAGTGTATCTGAGATGAGCAACCTTCTTCTTGAGAAAGTTGAGGAACTAACTCTACACATGATCCAATTGGAAAAAGAGAACAAAGCTTTGAAAGCTGAAGTTGAATTATTAAAGAAATAATTAAGCAGCATGAAAAGAATTTTCACAATATGCATATGTTTACTGTGTCTCATCGTAGAAGGATTCGCTGCGGTCTCACAGTCGACAGCCCATCAGAAAGCATATCAACATATAAAAAATGCCGGACTTAAATCAGAATACGTTTTTTTGTGCAAAAAAACCAAGACTAAAACGGTAAATATCTTGGGAGGATCAAAAAAATTATTATCTGAGGATTGTTGGTGCTTTTTCCTAGACGAGAAACCTAAAGCCAACTGGGGACATCAATGTAAGTATATTTATGTTTCTGTCGCTAATGATAATATTAAATCCTCCATTGCACAAATGCCGCCAGAGAATCTTTCCGAATGGGAAAGTAGTTCTTACAGTTCACAAACCAACGCTGCAGTGAATTCAGGGGCAAGCAATGATGGAAGTATTTATGTAAATGGATTAGTCAAGCCGAATATCTTCAGCAGTTTACCTCAAGGATGTAGAAAACACAAAGACTTCAAAGGCAAAAGTTATGCGGTTATCATCAGTGGAGGTGCCAACTTAAGCAATAACCACCAGAGGTACTGGAACGATTGTTCCATCTACTATCAAATGCTACGTCATCTTTATAGCATTCCTAGGGAGAACATATACGTATATATGTCAGATGGGAAGAGCAATAGCAAAGACCTTCACTTGGGCAGTAGTTATTATTACGATACTGCAGATACCGATTACATTGACTCACCCAAGGATTTGGACGGAGATGGAAACGATGACATAAACGGAGCCGCTTTGTACAATCCGATTGATTCATGTTTTGCAACGCTCAAAAGCAAATTAAAAACAGAAGACAATCTTTTCATTTTCACCACCGACCACGGAGCTGAAAATGGCGAAGGTTTGTATTTATGGAATTTTACAAAATTGTCACCAAGCCAGTTTTCGAACATGCTAAGTGGAATAAAAGCACCAATCAGTATCGTCATGGAGCAGTGTTTTAGTGGAAGTTTCATCCATCCGATAGAGACACTCAACCAAATCATAACCATAGCGACAGCAGCTCACAAAAATGAGCCTTCAAATGGAGACACATATCGTAATCCATTCGCCTATAAAGTAGCTTGCGCCTACGCAGGATATGATCCTGAAACAGACACAAACGTCAATGCCGACTCAGACTCAGACGGTCAACATACACTATTGGAAGCCTTCAATCATGCCAGATATGTAGAAAGTAATGACACTGCACAATACTGGTCATACGGAGGCATAGAGTATGGTGCGAGCACAGTGGATGTATTTCAAGAGAAATCAAACTACATGAATAACGTAGGACAATTAGGCAATTATCAATCAACTGATGCCACATTAGGATGTGATTATAGCAGCTTAAACAATGGCGCCCCTACAAAAAATATATCCATAACAGAGACGCTCAATTCTGCAACAAAGAGTTACAACGCAGGTTCCGAAATCAGCGTGAAAGCAACGATAAACTATTCACAAATCACGTTGACCGCAAGCGACAAAATCACCATACAGAAAGGAACGCTTATCACGTCATCTAAGTTCAAAGGGACAACAACTCGATGTGGAGAATTAAGAAGCTTCGAGAATCCAGAAGATGTTGTCACGCTTAAACCTGAGAGCAAGAAGATCAAAGATGTGGAATATATAAACATGAGCGATTTCGCAATAGAGAACCACGTATATGTATCTCCTAACCCTACCGATGGCGAGTTCACCATCTACTTCGGCGAGGAATCTGATGGCGACAACTCAGTAGTTATCACGGATTTGACCGGCAAGGTAGTCTACCAGGCAGAGGGACTCGGCAACGAAGTTTCCATCAACTTGGGCGACAAGTCCAAGGGTATCTACATCGTTAAATCAATTTCTAACGGTAACCTCTTCTCGGAGAAACTGATTCTTAAATAATCAAATCATCTCTCTGTAATGATTGAGGCTGCGTCAAAAGTTAAGATGACGCAGCCTCTTTTTCTTATATATATATCATCTATTTTTATCTTGTCAATTTCAAAGCTGTAATTTGAGATTCCTTACTCTTAGAACCTGAAGCGATAAAATAGACACCTGGAGTCAAATCGAATTTCGCATTAGATGACGCGGTAATCTGACCAACCATAGTTCCATCAGCCTTCATCAAATAAGGACCTCCGTAAGAGTCGCTACCTGCTGATAGTTCTATCGTTGCTGAACAATCGATTTTAAAGGTAATACCTTGACCTTTAAATTTTCCGGAAGAGGAAAGATTTGCATATACGATACCAGCATCTGCCTTTCCGATTGTTGCCACATAAGAGCCGCCAGACAAATCTACATTCTCATTGACCGTATTTACATTCATACTGACGTCCACATTCGAATCATCCTTCTGAGCGCCAGAATACATCAAACACTCCTGACGAGCTACAACAGCATCTGTTATATAAGCATCTGTTTTCTGAGCGGATTCATCATAATAGAACAAAGCTGCATTTGTATCAAAGTTTTGATAATCAATGCCCTTAAAAGAAAACTTACAATTGCTAGCAACTGCCTGTGTACGGGTGGTCGCAATCACTGCTTGATTGTCTTCGATACAAGCATAATAGATGTTTTCAAATGATTTGGAAACTCCACCTGACGCAAGCTGACATACATTTTTACATCCATCATAATAGTTGAATTCCGAATAAAGATAACTGTTGGCACGGACAGACGCCACATAACTTAAAGCAGCGTTGGCATCTGTCATATCTCCGAATATATAATTATTATAAAAATGGAAATTCGAGTTTCTCAACAACGGAATTCTGGAAGCACAATTATACCATATGTTATGATGGAATGTAATATCAAACTGCAAAGATTCATCACTAGAACCAATCAGATTAGTCTTATGCCCATATTCAAAATAGCAGTAACTTAAAGTATAGAACCTACCACGTTTAAAGTCACAAGAGCCATCGCCTTCTGCCTTGTCGCTTTCGGCTGGATTAGCACAATAACCTTGGTAAAAATTACAATTATGGACCCAACACCTCTGAACCGGAGCACAAATGTCGCTGGTTGCAGACGAAGAGTTTTCCACTACACCCGTAGAAGAGACGGTTCCCTGCACACCTTCCATACCAAGGGCATCTTCAGGATAATCTTCAAACGAAAGATTTCTGGCTTCAAAGTTTTTACCATACTCTCCCGTCCTATCTGAGCAGATGAAATGGAATCCCCATCCATAAATCATAGCATCACAACCAACGCCTTCCAATGTCAAATTTTTGGCATCCTTCATTCTAGCCATGAATCCATTATCACCTACAGAACCTCCGTTTTCTATTGAATTATAGACTGTCAATCCTTCTGGCGGAGTTACCTTTCCTATAAAACGAATAACCAAAGGATGCTCCTTCGTAATCGGGAAAATGCCAAGATCTGAAGCATTTTCCGAATATGTATTACTTCCTGATTTTGAATATTGGGCATTATTCAACAACCAACCCAAACCTTTTCCTGCCGATTCATGACCAGGAACTACAATCTGATCCTTATTGACATCTGTCACATAAACCACTATTGCCGCCTCTTTCAATGTTCCATCATCGTTATAGGCACCAACTCCTTCCGTGTATTTGAAATGTGCATAGCCACTTCTGTCATGAGCACGCACGGAAATGATATCACTTTCAGCAGACAAATCGGTCTGTTCTTTCCCCTCAACAACAGGCACTATCTTGAATTGATAATTACCTGCCGACAATCCCATGGCATCTGCTCTTAAATAAGAACTGTAACTGCGCACCAATTCGTCGTCCAACTTCTCGTAAGCAGAATTATCTGCTTTTTTACAATAAACATTATAATCTTTAATACCATTATATTCATTCCACTCTATAAATCCAGATTCATACCAACCTCCTACTCTAACAACTTTTATCGGAGAATTTTGTTTCGACTTCGTAAACGCAATCTGTGTTGCATTTCCATTAAATGGAATGGGAGCATTTCCATTATTAAAACTTATCTTGAAATTATTGTCAGATAAGAAATTTATGCTATCCACCTCAGAACAAGGATATGACGAGATGGTCCCTCCCGCCAATGTAACCTTCACCATGTTTTGTGCCCCTGCCATTGTAAACAGCACAAAACACCATATTAATAATAAAGTTTTTTTCATACTTTTCAATTTTTCAAAATATCACTTTTTAATAAATTTAATCACTTGATTGTCAATCTTTAGAAGATATACATCAGACTTATAATCTGAGACATCATAAGAAAATTCAGTAGAATTTACTTTTTGACTCACAAGCATTTTTCCATCCATGCTAAAAATGGACAGATCCGAACCTATTGTCAATCCACTGACAAGTAGCGAACTCTCCACAACCGTAGTAGCAGAGAAAAAGGAGACATCTGTCATCGGCAACCCTGTAGTTGAGGAAAACTCAATCAAGACCGACTCCATATCCAAAGTACGCATCTCCCCATCTGTAAATTTAACAACGGCATTATCGCCATCGAACGTGACTTTTGAAGCAAGCTTTTGCACCGAAGATCCATTTATCATCACGACAGGATCGGCAAAAATTCCAACAGAAAAAAGGCTTCCAACAAGAAGCATTTTTAAACGATTTTTGTGCATCATGGTTTCTTTAAAAATTTAAAATTGTGTATCCTTATTTAGAAGCTGTTACTATTTTCTACAAATTTGTATAAAAACCAAATTGTAGTTTTCGTTGATTCCTCAAGTGCTCTTTTGACCATTTAAACGATTTTATTCGTTAGATAGCTCCCAATCTTTCTAACAAAATGTATAAATCGCATCAAAAACTCATCTCAAATAATCTAACGTTAAAATTGAAACAACTTCATATTGTGTATCTCTCAGTTCTATTTTATATCTAATCTGCTAACGAAATTATAAACATTAAGGTTCTTATTCGTTGATTTATTTACCAAAAAGAGTACAAAATATCATTTTCTACCTTGTCATTTGTATCATTTTCAAGGGTCTAAAGTCCCAAACAATAAGTTAATAAATTGACTATCAATACATAAAATCACGAGTAATATAACAAGTAATAGATTCATGTTTTTTGACAAAAAAAAGAAACATTCAGCACCATCTTCACAAACAATAGATTAAAAATCGACAAAATAATAACATTATAAGAATTTAAACACGGTTAGTTTTACCTATTTTATAACTTTCTTATTATTTTTGCGAATAATAAGGATTTGACAAGGGATACTGTATCTTGAGATAAAACCCGTATCCTTCAAAAAACAAACAAATATCATGGCAAAACCAAAATTTCATTATAATCCTATCACATTAACATACGAACGTATTGATAATACGATTAAACACAAACTGAAGAAAATCGGTTCTCACGCCATCACTAGTATACTTTCCGGATTAGCATGTTTCGTAGCTTTCGTCCTTTTGATCAATTCTCCAAGAGAGAGAATACTCAAGAGTGAAAAGGCACAGTTGGAGGCTCAATACGAAATTCTTAATAATCAGTTAGACCAAGTTCAGGAAACCCTGACAGACATAGAGCAAAGAGACAACAACCTCTACCGCGTTGTTGTACAGGCAGACCCTATTCCAAGTGACATTCGTAACGGAAACAATCAGTCAAGCCGTTATGAAGACCTTCGAAAAAAAACAAATTCCGAATTGGCAGTCATTACAACCAAGAGGATAGATCAGATTCGCAGACAGGTTTACGTTCAATCCAACTCTTTCGACGAGATTGTAAACATGGCCAAAAACAAGGAAGAAATGTTGCTCTGTATGCCTGCTATTCAGCCCGTGCTCAATAAAGATTTGAACCGTATGGCTTCCGGTTATGGTATTCGTATCGATCCTATCTACAAAACGCCTAAATTCCATGCAGGAATGGACTTCTCTGGCGACCGTGGCACTGAGATTTACGCTACAGGTAAAGGAGTTATCGAATTCAAAGGTTGGAAACAAGGTTACGGAAACGCAGTCATCATCAACCACGGATTCGGTTACAAAACATTATACGCCCACCTTGACAAGTTTAAGTTGAGACAAGGAGCAAGAGTAAACAGAGGTGACGTTATCGCATACATGGGTAACACTGGTAAATCAACAGGAAACCACCTTCACTACGAGGTTCATTACAAAGGTAAAGTGACGGATCCTCGAAACTACTACTATTTGGATTTGAATCCTGAGGAATACGACAAGATGGTTCAACTATCATCCAACTACGGAAACGTATTTGACTAAAAAACTTTTAAGCCATGGCTGAAAAACATTACTACTCAATTGGCGAAGTTGCGCAGATGTTAGGCGTAAACCTATCCCTATTAAGATATTGGGAGAAGGAGTTTCCTTTCATCTGTCCAAAGAAAAACGCACATGGCACACGGCTCTACAGCAATGAAAATCTCAATGACATTAAATTGGTTTACTACCTTGTCAAAGAGAAAAAACTGACGCTGGAAGGTGCGAAAAAACAATTAAAAGAGAACAAAGAGGGAACGATAAAAAATCACGAGATCATTATGAGGCTAAAGGAGATCAAAAATGAGATCTCTGCTATCAAAGAGAGCTTCGACTGTATGATTTCGGATGCTGATAAAAAAAAAGAATAAGGAGATTATTATGATGCCAAGTTTCGTTGATATACTCGAATATATTGGAACATTCGCTTTTGCCATCAGTGGTATCAGACTGGCATCGCGAAAAGACTTTGATATTTTTGGTGCTTACGTAGTAGGTATCGCAACTGCTATCGGAGGAGGAACCATCAGGGATTTACTACTCGACACAACCCCTTTCTGGTTGATGAAATCCTGCTACTTAGTTTGGTCTGCCATCGCATTGTTTTTCGTTATCATCTTTAAAAAACATCTGATTAGACTCAACAACACATTCTTTATTTTCGATACAATCGGATTGGCACTTTTCACCGTTGTAGGAATCGAGAAAACAATGATGATGGAAACGCATTACCCATTTTGGGTAGCCATAATCATGGGAGCCATTACAGGTGCAGCAGGAGGTGTGATAAGAGATATTCTCATCAATGAGATTCCGCTTATCTTCCGAAAAGAAATTTACGCATTGGCCTGCGTCATCGGGGGACTGTTCTACTATATCGGCCTACAGATTTTCGACAATCTGATCATTGTGCAGATTATCAGTGCAGCAAGTGTTTTCTTGACACGTCTCATCGCTGTTGCATTTCATGTTGGATTGCCGCATATTAAGAATTTGGAGCATGATATCAAGTCCTAAATAAGCGTTACAGGTTTTATTGGACAAACATACTATGATTTATCCATTCCAGCAAGCTAGCTTGCTGGAATGGATATTTTTTTTGATTTGTATTTTTTTATTTTGA
>JALNVE010000128.1 GCA_023227695.1 Paludibacteraceae bacterium | reverse complement strand
TGGCTATACGGAAGTATTTGTTTTGATTTGTCTTCCATAAATAGTAACATGACACGATAGCGAAATTCACGTAAAAGTTGAACTTCATGTGTGTGTTGACCAACATATTTCTCGTTAAAGCAAAGAAATAGATCTTATAGTCTGTCTGTATGAAGTTCATTATACCTATATGCAGTATGATATTTATTGTGAGAATGATACAAGTGAGTATGATGGTGTACATGAAGTACGACAACTTATAGTATTGGTTATGTCCGAAAAAGCCAATGATACCGAAAGCAAGGAATGCCATTCTGTATTCAAGCGTCTGTCCCACAAATTGTGCATCCTGCTCAAAAGGAATGTAAAATATTGTCAGTAAATAATATAGAATAAAAAAGACGAAAACCCATTTGGATTTATCCCATTTGTACAAATTCCATCTTTTGTCTGCAATGAATTCGATGACATAGGTTACAAAGAAGACAATTATGGCAGTTTTTTGTTTGCTGTTGTATGGGAAAATGCACAAAAAGACAAGAGCCAAGGCACTAAATAGATTTGTTAACTTTATGAGTGACAACAAAGAACTTAACATGATTTTCGTGTGTTATAAATTTTTATGCAAAGATAACTTGTTTACCATGAATTTTCAAACGAATAATTGCAAGAAGAACTTATTTAACTAAATTTTACATAAAAAGGATATAATTGCTACACGAATTGTGGTAGACTCCAAATTTCTGAATAACTTTGAATTTGGAAATTTTTTTAAATCTTTTTGATATAGAATGAAAAGAGTATTGATAGACTTATCCATTCTGAAGCATATTAACTGCGGTTTAGGACAGGTGGCTTATAATTATGGTTGTTATTTCGGAAGTGAAACACCTTCTGATTTGGACATTTATTTGTTGCTGCCCCGTCAGTATTTTGGAGCTTTTGGAGATAAAGTCCATTATGTTGAGAGTAAAAAAATCTATCGTATACTTCCTTTCTTACTTCCAAAATATGATTTATGGCATTCCATTCATCAGTTAAGTCATTATAGACCTGGTTATTCAGGTACATTGAATCTGTTGACTATTCATGACCTCAATTTTATTCACGAGAAAACGGGTGAAAAGGTGCTGAAGTATTTGAAGAAACTTGAGAAAAAGGTAAAAAGGGCAGATAAAATCACGTCCATCTCAAATTATGCAAAGAAGGATATTTTGCAGAACATGAATTTAGAAAAGGAGATAGAGGTGATTTATAATGGCGTTGAGAAAATGTCTCCTGTTGGCGAACAAAAACCCTCTTTTGCTGTAGATGACCAGAAACCGTTCCTTTTTTCCATAGGACAGATAAAGGCGAAGAAAAATTTCCATGTACTTTTGGATGCCATGAAACGGATGCCGGAGTATAATCTGTACATTGCTGGCCAAAAAGAGACCTCATACGGTGAATTGATTGAAAAGAGAATCGTGGAAGAAGATATTAAGAATGTCTTTTTGGTTGGTGAGATAGTGCATGCTGAGAAATTGTGGTATTATCACCATTGCAGTGCGTTTGTTTTCCCTTCTTTGCTTGAAGGGTTCGGATTGCCTGTGATTGAAGCCTTGTTTTTTGAAAAACCTGTCATTTCATCGAAAGAAACATCTTTGAAGGAGATCGGTGGTGATGCTGTGTTTTTCCTTGATAATTTCGAACCTGAACATATTTGTAATGTCGTGAAGGAAAGCATTGACTATTTCTATGCTCATCCAGAAATGGCTCAGAAGAATTTAGCGTATGCTAACTCTTTCTCTTATAAAAAACACATGGAGCGATACCTTTCTATTTATAGAGAGATGTTAAAGTAATCAGAGCAAATCTTCTTGAGGCTGATAAGCTGCTCTTTGTTTCTCTCTCTCTTCTTTTCGTGCGCTTGTGGGTAGATGCAAAAAAATGCTTGGGCTGACTTTCTAAAAGTACGCTTTGATTTGGATGGCAATAGGAATGAAAGAATCATTTTGCCGAATATGCCCATAAATAGTCTCAGACTATCGATTTTTCCCGAATTCAAATAATTGAAAAGTAGTTTATTGCGAAGGAAAATGTGTTGAACATATTCCTGAGTGAAATGTTTTTTTATTGTAATGGAATGGCAGTGTTTGCAGAATGTCTGGTCTGTATAGTAGCATTTCCATCCTTTCCTCCAAGCAACGATAGAAAGGTCGAAATCTTCAAAATAGAAAGGGGAAAAAACCTCGTTGAAACCCTCTATTTCTATGATTTTCTCTCTATCAATCAGCGTGTTTCCGCCACATAAGTAGAGTGAATATCCGCTGGCAGATTTCAGATCGTCCTGATAGTGCAGTTTGCCATGTTTGAAGATAGGAAGTTTGTTCCCCTCTATTACCTTCTCTCCGTTAGTGTCCCTGATTTGTGAGAAAACTCCAAAAGTATCCTCTTTTTCGAAGAACGGAACGGTCTTTTCGAAGAAGTCAGAAGCTACGACCATGTCGTTATTGAGCAACAAGACCAAGTTGTATTTTGCTGCAAATATTCCTTTATTGATGGTTTTTGAGAAACCGGAATTCTTTTCGTTTTTTAGAATGATGACCAATGGATATTCTTTAGTAAGAAACCCCACTGTATTGTCTTCCGAAGCATCGTCAACGACAATAATCTCATATTCATTGATGCTCGGACTATTCTTCAACGTCTCAATAAGAGGAGGAAGATACATGGACAGAAGCGTTTCTCCATTGAAAGTTGGAATGACAACAGATATGTTATTCTTTCTCATTCTTATCGTCTCCATTTAATTTATTAATGAATACTTTTTTGTTGTTGATCATGTATTGGGCAGTCTGCATCATGCATTTCACATAGTCTTGCATCTTTTTGGCGTGTTCTGCATGGGCTGCAATCACATTCTCTTTCTCTTTTCCTTTCTCTTTGTATGGGTAGAGAGTCTCCGCACCTTCTGATCGGCATACATAGTAGAATGAGCTGTCGATACAGCAATAAGCGTCGTCAGAAGCAAAGAACATCATGTCTCGTTTCTCTTTCATCAGGTCTATACCGAATGTGTTGTTGATGTATGGCAAGCCTAGCATTCCCATTGTGGTTGGGAAGGCGTCGATCTGTCCTGCCAAGCTCTTGATCACACGTGGTGTCTCATTGCTTGGATCGTAGAAGATGAGCGGAGTGTGGTGATAAGCTAAAGAGAAATCGTACTCGTCGAGTGATGAACCGTGGTCGCCCAAAAGAACAAAGATGGTGTTTTTGAACCAAGGCTCTTTGCTTGCCAAGGCGAAGAAGTTTCTCAAAGAGTAATCGGCGAATTCAATCACCTGGAAATGCTTCAAAACTGATTTAGGATGGAAGTATTCAGGGATGATATGAGGCGCATGATTGCTCGCTGTAAGGAAAGCAGAGAAGAATGGCTTGCCGCTCTTGGCTGCTTCATTCAATACGTTGATTGATACTTGGAACATGTAATTGTCAGGAACGCCGAGGTTGCTCTTCACCTCTTCTGCAGGATAATCTTTCTCTGCGATGATTTTCTGTATGTGGTTGGCAGAAAGATAACCGCCTATGTTATCAAACTGTTCATCGTGTGTACTGAAGTAGTAGGTGCTGTATCCGTTCTGTTCCATGGTTCTGGGCCATGAGTTGAAGGTGAGTATGTCGCTTGTCTTGAAAGGATGTTGGTTCATCAAGGCAGGGTAGGAAAACAATGTTCCAAACACACCGTTCATCGTGTGGATTCCTGCGGAGTAGGTGTTCGGGAAGTAAGTTGACTTTTTGATCAGCTCATTGAGGAAGGGCGTTAGGGTAGTGTCTGAAATGAAGTGAGAAGCCATGCTTTCCATCATGATGACCACAACATTCTTCTTGTTTGCCTTTTCACAACCCACACAAACTCGTTCTATGGGCGATTGCGCCGTTGAGTCTACTGTGATGTTTAAAAAGGATTGGGTCTTCCTGACAGCCTCGTTTTCATCCATAAAATGGATTTTGAACTTTTCTTCCTTATTCATGTCCATGGATGTACGCATCAGCACGAAGACAGGATTTAGACCAAGCTGATTGAGAAAAGGGTCGTTGCAGAAATAGGCTGTACCGATTCGGATTGGCGATTTTTGTCCTGTTCTTCCTCTTACGCCTAAGAAACAAAGGGCCAAGGTTACTAGGGTAAGTCCGATGGAGATGACCAGGTTTTTCCAAACAATAGGAGATGGAGCCTCTTCGTTGACAATGATTTTCTGGAATTTACGGATCAGCCAGCAGAAAAGAATGTTCACAACTACAAAGAGGATGATATAGATGACGTAGCTGCTCTCTTTGAATGCCATACCGAAAACGAAAGAGGGCTCGTCAAGCCAATTCCAAATGGATGCGTTCGCATGTTTGAAAAACTGTTGGAAGTAGGGAATGTCTCCTGCGGCTATGATAAATGAAATACTGTATAAAATGCAGAAGAATAGATATATACCTTTATTTAGATACTTCTTTTTGAAAGGGATACAAGCTGTGATGCCTACAACTAGAATTGGGAGCAGTAGAATATAGCAGGAGATCACATTGTCAAATCTGAGCCCCATCAGAAAGGCTTGGAATATGAGCCATCCGTCACGGCCACCATCAGCTGCGAATGCAGCATCTGATTGAAGAAAGAACAAAATACATCTGAACATCATGAAGAAAATCAGAGCTGTAACATGTACAGAGGCAAGATATAAAATGTTCTTGAAAAAATATTTCATGATTATTTGAGACTATTATATATAGTAAAAGCGAAAAAATGTCTTCCTTTTAGCTTGTCTTTGTCACAAAAAAATTAGTCTGATTATCTGATAACAAAGAGAAAACATTGAATTTGCTGTGTATAATGTTTGTTTTTGCAAATCTACTTCTTTTTGAAGAAAAAAGCTTATAACAACAGATTTTTTGTATTTTTGCATGTTTGTTCAAATTTTCGTTTCGCTGATCGAATATTAGTAAAAATTTGAATCCGTGATATAAGGATATGTTAGGTTCACTAATAGGACGTTTTCGATTTACGAAAAGATGGATTTTATTGGTTAGAAATATCTATACAAAGTTAAGATGAAAATAGAATTTAATAGAGAGTATGCTTCTTTGGCGAACTTTGTGGAGATGATTCCTTTCCGTTTTGATAAAGAAGGGAGGAGTATCTATAAAGCCAGAAATGAGATAAAGGTATTTCAAGAAAAAGGTTACACCTTGAATGTAAAGTCATACCGTATTCCTATTTTCATTAATCGAGTTATATATACTTTCTTTAGGAAATCAAAGGCTCATAGAGCATATAAATATGCGTTCGAACTAACCAAGAGAGGCTTCATTACGCCAACTCCTATAGCTTACGTTTCGACGTTCAAGAATTGTTTGTTATACCGTTCATTCTTTATCAGTATGCATACTCCGTTGGAGGGGAATATGCGTTTGTTTACAGATGGGGATGAAACGTTGGAAGGAAAAGAACAATTGATGGAGGAGTTTGCCAAATACACGGCAAAGTTGCATAATGCAGGTGTTTTGCACTGTGATTATTCTCCTGGAAATATTCTCTATAAGAAAGAAGAGAATGGCTATGTTTTTTCTTTGATTGACATTAACCGAATGAAGTTCTGTGATGTTGACATGAGGACCGGGTGCGAGAGCTTCTGCCGTATGCAGGGTACAGATGAGTTCTTCTCAAAAGTAGCCTCAATTTATGCAAAGGAACGAGGCTTTGATGAACAGGAGTGCGTTCGTTTGTTTCTTCTTTACAAAATGAAGGATAGAAGGAAACGTAACTTTAAACAGAAATTGAGAAATCGCTAACATTCAAAGGGATGAGGATAGGATTCGATGCCAAAAGAGCATTTTTTAATATACGTGGTTTAGGAAACTATAGCCGCGACACCATTCGTGTCCTTGAATCAAATGTTCCTGAGAATGAATATTATCTTTTTACACCAGGAAACAAGGGAAGAGCTGGTTGGCTTCCTCCTGAATCTTGCAAGATCGTAACTCCTAGTGGATTTCCTTATTCTTTATTTCCTGCTTTATGGCGTTCTTATGGTTGTCATAAGGAGATGGAATCTTTGCATTTGGATCTTTATCATGGATTGAGTAATGAGATTCCTTACGGAATAAAGGGCAAAGTTCCTTCCGTCATTACAATGCATGATGTCATATTTCTGAAATATCCAGAGTTTTATCCTTGGATAGACAGATATACCTTCCGAAAAAAATATACGCATAGCTGTTTGGCAGCCGATAGAATCATTGCTATCAGTGAGCAGACAAAGATCGATTTAATTGAGTGGATTGGTGCGGATGAATCGAAGATCGATGTGGTTTATCAAGGTTGCAACCCAATGTTTCATCAGGAGGTGAATGAAGAAAAAAAACAGCAGGTACGAGAACGTTATATGCTGCCTTCTGAATTCATGTTGATTGTTTGCGCAATTGAGCGAAGAAAGAATCATGAGATTATTTTGGAGGCGATGCACCGATGCAAGTCAGATTTACCTTTGGTTATTATCGGACGATCATCAGAGTATAAGCAGACGTTGCTTTCTCTGATAGAAAAATATGGCTTGCAGAATCGCGTTATATTGCTTCATGATGTGCCTACTGCTGATTTGCCGGCGATCTATAGGGCAGCGTCTTTGTTTGTCTATCCATCACATTTTGAAGGATTTGGAATTCCAATTTTGGAAGCGATGACTAGTGGTTTGCCTGTCATTACTTCAAAAGGAAGTTGCTTTGCGGAGACGGGAGGTGATGCAGCACGTTATGTGAATCAAGAGGATGCTGATGAATTAGCTGCCGTTATGGATGAAGTCCTGATGGACTCGGCTCTCTCAGCTCAGATGGTAGAGAAAGGATATAAACAATCGTTTAAGTTTTCGGACGAAATCATAGCGAAGTCATTCATGGAAGTTTACGCGAAAACGATAAAAGAGAGAAAATAAAGAACAATTTTTAAAAAATTTATTATATTTGAGAAAAGATATTTTTTGTGAGGTTGATTTATGATAAGGATATTTATTGATTTAATCCCTATTTGTTGTAAATTTTCTTTTTTTCGGTACTTACAATGATGGTAAAAGGGAGATTGAAGTTATTTTCGTCTCATTTATAAAACAAACGCATATTTTGGTTGTATATTTAAAATAATGTCTAATTAATATTTTGAAGCTATGAAAACAATTGAAGAAAACGAGCAAAAGCATTCCTATATGTTGAGCTCCGGAAGATCAGATTCTTATTCAGAAACTCTGTTGAAGAGACAACTGTCCAAGGTGTTCCCTGCGAAGTTCGAGCATCTATCTTTTGTGTCGTCAACGATTGCCGATTTTTATTGCGAAAAAGCAAAATTAATTATTGAATTAGAAAGTAAAGTTCCTGATTGGGCAGGTGAGAGTTTCTTGTCTGACGACAGATGTAAGGAGTTGAAATCTAAAGGATTCTCAATCATCAAAGTCTCTAATTATGATATCTTTAATAATATTAAAGGTGTTATGAATAACATAGAGCACGAAATGAAATTGAAATTGGGATAAACAAATCTACCTATTAAGCTTTTTACAATTGTTTCGACAGTGTAAAAAAATAACCACAAGTGTTCTCGTGGTTATTTTTTTTCCTATGAATTCAATTTCATTTGATTTGAATATAAAAATAAAAAATTATTTTTGTAAATGTCAATAAATAAATCAAACTATAGTTTGTTTGAGCTGAAAATTCTAAATAATTAATTATAAACAGGATTGGAGTAATTTTTTGGATCTGCTTATTCTAATCTGTAAAAACAATTGCAGTCCTATTGTTAGAAATATGAAAAAGATTTTGTTATTGGTTTCTTTTTTGTGTTGCATGATGTATGCAAATGCAATAAAGGTTAGAGTTACAGGAGATCTTTCTGTATTGAATACTGTTAAAACAGCAACATTTAGGTTTACTTACGACAATATGATTGTTGGTAAGATGACTGAGAGTGACTATTTGTCTAAGAAAGTAGAAGAGTACAATAAGAAAAAGGAGGGTAGAGGAGATGATTATAAAAGAATGTGGGAGAATGACAAGAAAAACATTTATCCTCAGGAGTTTCTGATTTTAATGGAGAAAGGATGCACTTTGAGAGGCGATTCTCTACCAGATAACAAGTACACTGTTTTGGTTAATACAACTTTCTTTGAGCCTGGGTTTAATGTCCATGTAGCACGTAAAAATGCAGAAATCAGTGTTGACATAAAGGTTGTAGAAACAGCCAATCCAAGTAATGTAGTAGCTGAGGTCATTATTTTGAATAGTCCAGGAAGAACATTTATGGGAGATGATTATAGCGTTTCTTCACGCGTCTCTGAAGCATACGCAAAGGCAGGAAAGGAATTTGCTAAGCAAATAAAGAAATCTAACAAGTAACATGTTTAATTGTTAAAACAGAAAAGAGGCTGTGTCAAAACAATGACGCAGCCTCTTTTGCTTTGGAGCTTCTCTACTAGAATATTGGATTAAGAGCAAAACCGTATGGGCAATGTCTTTAATCATAGATTACACGAATGGACGTTTCTTTCATTGGGTAACCGCCCGAGATGCATTTTTTCTGTCAGAGATTTATAATTATCTGATCACCTCCAACTGTTTTTGAGAATCATTACAAATTCTCAAGTTCGGTGTATAGAGGCATATAGTTTCTTATTAATTTGATTTCGCATTGGGCATCGTCTACCACATCACGGA
>JALNVE010000127.1 GCA_023227695.1 Paludibacteraceae bacterium | reverse complement strand
TTCTCAAAATTCTCGACATCGAAGTTGTCTACTTTTACGCTTGGCAATATCTCTCTTAATAGTTGATCTGTTTTCATTCCGCAAAGATAATGCTATTCATGAATTTTGGGGAATATTCTTGTCCTTGTACCAACCCCACCTATCCGCTGATCCCTTATATTGTGAAATTTTTACAACTACAAACCACAAAACTATTACACAATCATGTTATGCTGGACTACTCTATTCTCCAGTCAATGCTTCGCAGAAAAAGTTTTATACGAAGCTGAATTAGCAACACTAGGTGGCAATGCCGTAAAAGCAGACGATCAGGAAGCTAACAACTTGGCTTACGTCAAAATGAATGAAGGAAGCATCACCTTTAAGGCAAACGCAAAAAGCAATGGCATATACACATTAACAATCCATTACAAAAACGGTTATGGAGGTTCAAAAACCAATGACATCAATGTTAATGGAGAAAAGGTAGCTAGTCTTACGTTCGAAATCTCCTCATCATACAAAGATATCGAAACAACCATATCTCTAAATGCAGGAGATAATACAATCGCACTTACCAAATCTTGGGGTTGGATTGATGTCGATTATTTCGCACTTTCAGAATACCAGACTACTCCATTCAATCTTTCCGAGTCACCAGTGACTGCTGACGCGACAGAAGCCTCAAAAGAGGTTTACAACTTCCTTCTCAACAACTTCGAGAAGAAAACCATCTCTGGTATCATGACAGGAAATATCACTGCATCTGCAGATCTTTTCTCTCAGGCAGATTTAGTTGCATTTAAAGACGCCGGAGGCAAATACCCTGCTCTTGTGGGTTTCGATCTCCTTTTCGCAACAGGAAAAGATTCCAAAGAATCATGGAACCAAGAGTACACAAATGCTACCCTCAAATTAGCAGAAGAGCTTTGGAAAAAAGGCGGAATACCAGCCTTTACTTGGCACTGGAAAGATCCTAGCGATGCCGTTGAGGCGTTCTATGTTGAATCTGCAGCAGGTGACAAAGCATACACTACTTTCGACTTCACAACAGGATTTATTTCTGGTTCTACAGAATGGAACACAAATTCTGAGACTTACAAACAACTGATCGAAGATATCGACCATATTTCAAGTCTGTTCCTTCAATTACAGGAAGCTGGTGTTGCTGCTATTTTCCGTCCATTGCACGAATCTGGAGGCAACTGGTTCTGGTGGAGTTCTCACTCAGGCGAAGAGTTTGCTGCCCTTTACCGTCTCATACATGACCGTATGGTTAAATTCAATGGTGTAAAGAACTTGATTTGGGTATTCAACCCACAAGATGCAAGCTTCACAAGCTGGAATCCAGGAGCTGATTATTATGATGTATTGAGCGTCGACATATATAATGATGCAAACAACCACGTAAGCAACTTTAGTGCTTTCTCTGATTTGAAGAGTAATTTTGGAGCAACTAAGATTTTAGCTTTGTCTGAAAACGGACCAATCCCTGACGTCAACAACATGTACAACGACGGTGCTACTTGGTCTTGGTGGATGCCTTGGTACGAATCATGGGACGGTTTTTTCATCAGCAAGACATCTAAAAACGTTTGGACATCCAACTTAAATGACGAAAGAATCATCACTCTTGAGGAAATGCCAGGTTGGGGAAAAGAATCAGACATTATTGAAGCTCAAGCACAAACAGCAGACATCAATGTCTATCCTAGCCAATTCTCAGAGCAGCTTACGATTATTTGTCCAGCCTGTTCTTTCATCAACATCACTGATGCATCTGGACGTTCTATTCTTTCTTCTTTAACAAAAAGTGGAAAGACGAATGTTTCTTGTTCTAACTGGAATAAAGGCATATATTTTGTTCAGGTAACAAACAAAGAAAATGTTATCTGTTTCAAAACAATAAAATAAAAAAAGGAACGCTTGATTCTCTTTTGAAATCAAGTGTTTCTCCTTTGTAAATTTATCAAATATTGGCATTATCTTTGCCGTAAACTATACGAGCTAATAAACAAAAAAATGAGAAAACTTAAGCATTTTCTATTATTCATTGGCATTATTGTTCTTCTAATGTTTCATGTTAACGCACAAGAGAAGAACGATCAAAAAGAAATGACAGACACGACTATGATTGAAAACAATCCAGACCCATTTGATTATATCATCATAGAGAGAAACGGTGGTGGCGACAAGCTTTTGTATTTGGCCAAAGAAGAAGATAACAACTATACGGCCAACTTTGTAAGATATCAGTTCAAAGACACAACCTTTAAAATTGAGATGAAAGCAAGTGAATTTGGCGACACTTTAGCCAACGTAATTGACAAGATTTTCATGGGCGAAGTTTGTCTTGCAGAAAAAGACTCAACCGTCAGTGCTAGAGGTTTTTTAACAGGCACATGGTTAAGAAGTTATGCAGTTAAAGACACACTTAAAACAAAAATTACAAATAAAGATTTATTATCATCCATTGCAGATATTGAAAGAAAAATACAAGAGAAAATCACAACCTCAATCAAATGAAAATCAAATGATCAATTTAGAGTACGGAGACGTCAAATTAGGAATTTTACCTGATGTAGGAGGACGAATCGTATCTTTGCAGATTAAAGAAGGAGAAAACCTTCTGAAAAGCGATTCCAAATTATGGAAACAAAAAAAGAGACCGATACCTTCGCCATCCAATTTAGATTTCAAGGCATACAACGGACATGAAGTTTGGGTAGGCCCTCAAAGTCTGTGGTGGAAACGACAAAATCTCAACCCAGAGAAAGTTGAATCAACTCTTTTCTGGCCACCAGATCCATACATTAGTTATGGCAATTACACAACAGCTGTCAAAGAGGAAAACTATATCGTATTAAAAGGCGAAGAGAGCCCAATAAGCGGTATACGCTTAACCAAAAATATCATTATAGGAGAATATGATATGATTGATGATTGCTACAACGTCATCATTGAAGCAATTGCCGAAAACATAAGGAAAGAACCTATAGCTTGGGATCTTTGGATGATCACTAGAGTTAACGGGCACAATCTGAATTTCGTACCGGTAAGCAATGAAAAAAACGTGACCGTATCCGAGCCAACTCATCCATACGAAGGTCCGGCTCCATACAAAATAGAAGACGGTTATTTCTCTTTCACGCCAAAAAAGAAAGACAAGGAGAACAAAGAGTGCACAGCTAAGGCCTTTATAACGCCTAGCAGACCATTTATCGCAACTCTTTCCGGACGTGATTTGATGATGATTCGTTTCGAACATCATGATCAAAAGTTTCTTCATCCAGAGCAGAAAGAGGTTGAGATTTACAGCTTTGCTACAGACGAAGCAGAGACCTCTCTTCTAGAGTTGGAATACCATTCTCCCTACAAAACCATTCCTCCTTGCGGTTTTATTAAAACCACTGAAGTTTGGAAAATACACAGATTCGAACAAGACGTAACCGAATCTGATGTCAAAGCTTATCTTGATAAGATTTAAGAACTCTTGGACATACATAAGGGAAGGCAAAAATGTTCATTTATGCCTTCCCTTTTTTGTTTTCAACATTCAACAAGCCAAAGATTTATATCAAAAAATCACATTTGCAGTTTTCTTTTTCTTGTGCTATTTAAAGCAAAAACGCCCATTTTTATCACGTTTCACCCTACGTTTTAACTATCCAACTCATTCTTTATGAGTTTTTTTGCTTTAAAATTCGTAACTTTGCAGACTTTTGATGGGTAGCGTCGTTTTCGCCCAACTCAAAAAGACAATTTAGTTCAAATTGGATAACAAAAAGTCACAGAAAGAACTATAAAAATTAGCATTTGGAGGTAAGGTATGAAAGATGACAATGTGAATTTGGAACAGTTGGAGACAGGTCAAATTGAAGTGTTGGGTGCAAGGGTACACAACCTCAAAAACATCGACGTTTCCATTCCTCGTAACAAAATCACTGTAATGACAGGATTGAGCGGAAGCGGAAAGTCTTCGCTGGCATTTGACACCATATTTGCAGAAGGACAACGTCGATACATTGACACATTCTCTGCATACGCCAGAAACTTTCTAGGAAACATAGAACGCCCAGATGTCGACAAGATATCCGGATTAAGTCCTGTTATCTCCATTGAGCAAAAGACGACCAACAAGAATCCACGCTCTACCGTAGGTACCACAACAGAGATTTACGATTTTCTCCGTCTGCTTTTTGCAAGAGCCGGCGAAGCATTCTCTTACGTGACGGGAGAAAAAATGGTAAAATATACAGAAGAACAAATTCTGAGTTTAATTCACCAAGAATATAAAGACCAAGCCATCTATATCCTTGCCCCTCTGGTTAAGGCAAGAAAAGGACATTACAAAGAACTTTTCGAACAGGTGCGCAAGCGTGGTTATCTGAACGTCCGCATTGACGGCAAGATACAGGAGATCATCCACGGCATGAAGGTGGACCGATACAAAAACCACAACATCGAGGTTGTGATTGACAAACTCATTGTTTCGGAAAATAACGAGCGACGCGTTAAAGAGTCGGTTCAGAATGCCATGAAACAAGGCAACGGTTCTATCATGATTGTAAAGAAGGACGACGAGAGCATCCGTCATTTCAGCAAGTTGCTGATGTGTCCAACTTCAGGAATCTCTTACAGTGAACCTGCACCACATAACTTCTCTTTCAACTCTCCTTTCGGCGCCTGCCCTAAATGTAAAGGTATTGGTTACATCAATGAAATTGATATTGACAAAATCATTCCGAATAAAGAGGAAAGCATCCACAACGGAGCCATCGTTCCTCTCGGAAAATATAAGAAATCGTTGTTCTTCTGGCAGCTTGAAGCTATTGCGGAAAAATACGGTTTCTCTTTAAAAGATCCCGTTTCTCAGATTTCGGAAGAGGCTTTGTATGTCATTCTGAACGGCACCGATGATCGTATCTGTGTTAAAAATGAAGCTTTGGGTTCGTCGAGCTACAGCTACTCATTCGAAGGTGTACTGAAATATGTGGAGATGCAGCAAGACAGCGAGGCATCAGCTACTGCTCAAAAATGGGCTAGTCAATTCAGCAAGACGATTGTCTGCCCTGAATGTCACGGAACCAGATTGAACAAAGAGGCCACTCACTTCCGGATCGACGGAATGAACATTTCCGACCTTGCCATCATGGACATAGCCGAACTAAAAGAGTGGATCGACAACGTAGAAGAAAGGCTCACTGACAAACAGAAAAAAATTGCACTAGAGATTCTAAAAGAGATACGCACCCGCATCAGCTTCTTGTTAGATGTAGGGTTAAATTATCTTTCGCTGAACCGAGCATCCATGACCCTTTCTGGGGGCGAGAGCCAACGTATCCGTTTGGCCACACAGATTGGAACTCAACTTGTCAACGTGCTTTACATCTTAGACGAACCAAGTATTGGTTTGCATCAACGTGATAATGTTCGTCTAATTAATTCACTTAAGAAACTTCGCGACATTGGCAACTCCATCATCGTTGTGGAACATGATAAAGACATGATGTTAAACGCCGATTATGTAGTAGACCTTGGACCTAGAGCCGGTCGCCATGGCGGTGAAATAGTCTTTGCAGGTACACCAGAAGAAATGTTGAAGACGCACACCCTTACTGCTGATTATCTGAACGGAGTAAAGAAAATTGAGGTACCCAAGGAAAAACGTGAAGGGAAAGGCAAATCCATCACTATAAAAGGAGCCAGAGGAAACAACTTGAAGGGAATTGACGTAACCTTCCCTCTAGGTATATTTATCTGCGTAACAGGTGTTTCAGGAAGCGGAAAGTCAACATTGGTAAAGGACACGTTGCAACCCATCTTGAGCCAGCACTTTTATCGTTCATTGCAAGATCCATTGCCTTACGACTCGGTTGAAGGCATTGACAATATTGACAAAGTGATCACGGTAGACCAGTCACCAATCGGTCGTACGCCTCGTTCCAATCCAGCTACATACACGGATCTGTTCAGCGACATCAGAAACCTATTCGTATCGTTGCCTGAATCTAAGATGAGAGGCTACAAACCAGGACGATTCTCTTTCAACGTAAAAGGTGGACGATGCGAGACATGCGGCGGCAACGGATACAAGACCATTGAGATGAACTTCTTACCTGATGTCTACGCGCCTTGTGAAGAGTGCCACGGAAAGCGTTATAACCGGGAAACTTTGGAGGTAAGATACAAAGGCAAATCCATTGCCGATGTGTTAGATCTCACCATCAATCAAGCCGTAGAGTTCTTCGAAAACATTCCGAACATCTACAACAAAGTCAAGACTTTGCAAAGCATAGGATTGGGGTACATTAAATTAGGGCAACCTTCCACTACACTTTCCGGAGGCGAAAGCCAACGTATCAAACTAGCAACAGAGTTGATGCGCCGTGATACAGGTAACACGCTCTACATCTTGGACGAGCCAACCACGGGACTTCACTTCGAAGACATCCGCATCCTGCTAGACGTGCTCAACAAATTGGCAGACAAGGGCAACACCATCCTCGTCATCGAGCACAACTTGGATGTAATCAAGGTTGCCGACCATTTGATAGACATAGGTCCTGATGGCGGTCGAGACGGCGGTCGGCTTATCTGCAGCGGCACTCCAGAAGAGGTTGCTCAGAACAAAGAAAGCATTACAGGAAAATTCTTAAAAGAAGAATTGGGGCTATAACAACGCACACGTTAACAAATAAAGATAAAAAGATCTGCAAATTTGAAGCAACACTTCAAATTTACAGATCTTTGATTATAAAATAAGTAATACAATAGACTCAGAATTATTTTATAACTTCTTCTACTATAAAATAAACCTCCATTTGTCCAGCATTAGAAAGACGTTTAACAACTTTCGTATGGCCTCTCATCTTCACCTTTTCACCTTGTTTTAAATTGATAACTCCAGATGCCAAACTTTTATCTATAAGAAATACTTCACCGTTAGCAGACTTATTCATGGCATTTACAGAAGGCTCAGCTCCTGGTTGAACACACTGAAATACATAATATTTTGCCTTCTTAATGAATTTAGGAATCAAATAACCTTTCCAAAAACCTGATTGCAAATATTCAGCCTCAATCACAACTGACTTGTTTTGATAATCCTCTGCAAACGCTTCATTCAAAACTTGTGTATAACTAACCTCTTCAACTCCTTGTGTTGAAGAAGTTGTCGTAGCAGCAGGAGTAGAAGACGAAGCAGTAGTTTCAGTTGGCAACTCTGCTGGTGCAGCTGGAGTCTGAGTTGAAGTAGCTGTTTGTGCTGCTAGTTGAGCAGCCTTTGCTTGTTCTGCCAACGCTTTTTTCTTTTCATTTTCAGCTAACATAGCTGCTCTCTCTTCTGCTTTTATTGCAGCTAATGATCTGATTTTTTGAATATCAGAAAAACTGTACTTGAAAATGGATCCATCACCACCTTCCATGATAGCAGAATCTTTTGTTATTTCCAAAACACTACATTTAATCTTACTTCCATTTTTAAGGATCATCATACAAGTAGTTTTAGCAGCCCATGCGCTTCCGCATAACATTATCATTGTTAACAATGTCAAAGTTTTTAATAATCTCATGTTTCTTTTAATTACGGGAGTTATTTATAATAAAACCACACAAAACTACAACTCCCAACAGTCGATTAGGCATAGTTATTTTCTTTGCAAAATTAAAAAATATATCATTTGATATATTTTTATTTCTCACTTTTATCACACAAATAGATAGAAAGAGACACACAATGCAATGTACAACTTTTTACAAACCACATTTATACACCTGATCTCAACAAACAGGAAGCTCTTTTACCATGATACCACACAAATAAATCTTTCTCTCACCGTATGACCGTTGGCATCATTTGCCTCGAACAAGATGATATATGGTGCAACAGACAAAACATTTCCGTTGTAATCCCGTCCATCCCACTCTAAAGTGCCCTGAGATGAAAGGCGAAGATGGTCAGCTAAAGTTCGAACACAAATGCCATTCATATTACAGCTATTCAGTGTTTCCACATAGCTATCTTGAGAAAATGAATAATTAATCTTCACAAAGCCCGATTCATCTTGACATGGATTACAGACCTCTGCGAGCAAGCTCACCTCATCCACCTCCGCATCTATAATCAAACATAAAGAAAGGATGATGAGAAAATCCCATCATCCTTTCAATTATATAAATTCAATATATCTTTTAGTAAGCTACAACCTTCTGACTTTCACCATTAGAAGAGACTACGAAATAGATTCCTGAAGGAACACAAATCACATTGTATCCTTCATAATTATTATTCTTATAAACAAGGATTCCGTTTGCATTGAAGATGCTTACTCCACATACAACACCAGAATTCAAGACAATTGAACCATTACCAGAATATACACTCAAAGGAGCATTGTTTTTCAACTCTTTAACTGAAGTATAACCCTCAGTTGCGAAAGAACCTGCTAATGATCTCAAAACAGACTCGTTAGAATCCAATGTCTCGATTGAATAATAATACTTAGTTTGACCTAACAAGTCATCTATCTTTACAGAAAGAGTTGGGTTCACCTCAAGACCTCTAAGAACCTCAAAATTACCGTCATTACTGATCAACAAAACATGTAAGATCTCAGTTCTAGTGGCATCTGAGTAAATTGTGACCTATGGGTCAATTTGCGTGGTGCAACATGCTCTAATCTGCGATAAATGCTGGTGGTTTGAGAGATTCAAAACATTCAGAGCCAAAATCGAGCAATGTAACTTCTCTATAGGTCA
>JALNVE010000126.1 GCA_023227695.1 Paludibacteraceae bacterium | reverse complement strand
TACGCTTGGCAATATCTCTCTTAATAGTTGATCTGTTTTCATTCCGCAAAGATAATGCTATTCATGAATTTTGGGGAATATTCTTGTCGCTATACCAACCCCACCTATCCGCTGATCCCTTTTCCCTCTTTTCTGAATTCACGTCTGATGCCTTCTATTACATCGTCTTTTTTTATGCAGGTCTCGTTTCGACTGAAGGCCATCAATGAACTGTAATGTACTACGTTGAGAATTGAACCTCCCGCCATTTCATACTTTTGAGCTATCTCGTTGATGCTTAACTTGTCTTCAAATGTACATTTTTCGGAGAATGTCTCTTTCCATAGACGTTCACGCTCTTCTGCATTTGGCATCGAAAATCGAATGATGCTTTGAAAACGACGTGCAAAAGCCTCGTCAATGTTGTTCTTTTGGTTGGTTGACAGAATAACTAGGCCCGGATAGTCTTCGATTCTTTGTAAGAGATAGGCAACCTCTTGGTTGGCATAACGGTCGTGCGAATCTTTAATGTTGGTTCGCTTTCCGAAGAGTGCATCGGCTTCGTCAAAGAAGAGAATCCAATCTTTA
Source organism: Paludibacteraceae bacterium (assembly GCA_023227695.1). Classification (GTDB taxonomy): domain Bacteria; phylum Bacteroidota; class Bacteroidia; order Bacteroidales; family Paludibacteraceae; genus RGIG10190. Next base: position 8,245 of record JALNVE010000126.1, on the reverse strand, counting down.
CCTTCTGCTACCTCAAATACGTGTGACAGGTTTTTCTCCGTTTCGCCGATATATTTTGAAATTACCATTGATAAGTCCACGCAATAGACCTCTTTCCCTGTGCTTTTTCCGAGCAGAGATGCGGTGAATGTTTTTCCTGTTCCTGGTAATCCATAGAACAAGGTTCTGTATCCTCTTTTTATTTTACCGTTCAGGTTCCATTCGTTCAGTAACTTTTCTCCATTACTTACCCAAAGTTTGATATCGTTAATCTGGGTCATGGTGTTTTTGTCCAATATCAGGTCCTCCCACGAACGGTTGATTGTGATTCTGTGAGCTGGAAATGTGGTTGAGAAATCTGGCATGAAAGACCTTTCGTAAACAATGGTCTCCAGCAATTCCAGAGATGGAACAATGGCCTCTGTGTTAAGAAACAGACTGCCTTTGAACAGTTTATGTTGTGTGAAATAGCGTAGATACTGTATACGTATCTCTACATTGTCGCCAGCAAGTAAGAATAGTACTGTGTCTAAAGTTGGAAGTATGCCTCTTCCGTTTTCTTTTTCAATGCAGCCAAACTCTACGAACCGTTGGTCCGTATTGCTGTTCTTGACGTTGAAGCAATCTAGCAGTTGAGGCTTTAATTGAGGAATGATAGCGAGCGCAAGATAGATGCGGTCTTCAAACTTCAATCCGTTTCTGAGAATGAATTCTGAATATGCTCCTTGTCTTTTTTCTATAGCTGGAGGAACGATATAATTGATATCGTTTATTTCTGTGTTTTCTTTGAAATATAGTTTTAATCTGGTAACAATGACATTGGTTATCCAGTTTAATTCTGCATTTATGAATTGCTCGTTTTTCATTTTTTTACATGTTGATTAAAAGGCTTCTTGCCATTCTACATGAATAAGAAATTCACTCCAGGGTGAAGTGATGGTGGAGAATGTCCAGGGCAGGACTTCCAACAGGATGTCTAAGGCTTGACCTTCCACTCTGACAATCCATCCTACCTCATCTTTCTCTATGGTCCCAAAACGCCGAAGAAAAGCTTGTCGGAGTCCTTCGTTGGATGTTCCTTTCATAGGTCTCCAATATTTCAAGACGGACTGCAACATATTCTCAACTTCGTCTTTCTCTTTTTCTGTGAACTGAAAATCATCGTCAATTGCAATGAAAGGCTGCATTCCGCAGATTATCTTGCAAAGAGATAGCTGGTTGTCCTCTTGTTCCTCTTCGAACCCGTAAACTACTGCACGTAAAATGTGTACACCTCGGATTCTCTCTTTTAATGATTTGAAATCATCCTTTTCGTCTAGATAATCCAAACGCTTAAAAAGGGTAGTGAAGAATGGTGAAAGTAAAACCAAACCAGCATCGTGCAGATGGATTCGTTTATGCTTGTTGAAGCTTTGTTGATTGCTTAAGTTGAAGCTTTCTTCTGAAGCTTTGTCGTAAAGTTCAGCAACCCTATCTTTTGTCTGGGATGACTTGGATAGAGTATTGTTTGCCTTCGTATTGTCTTCTTCTTTTCTTCTGTTCTCTTCAAATCCGGAGTGCTTTTTAGCTGTTTTCTCTTGTGGATTTTCGGAATTTTTTCCTTCCTTTGACCTCTTGTTCTTCTCTTTTGAGTTTTTTTCTTGAAATTCAGACTTTTTTTCTCTACTTTCTATTGAATTGATTTCCTTGGATAAATTTTCCTCCGTCTTGCTTTTAGAATTGAACAATAACTCTTCGATTAAGTAGGCAACGCCTTTTTTGTTTGTTTGCTTTTTTGCAAAAGTCTTAAATTTTTGAATGGTTCTTCTTTCAGAAATAGGAGAGATTTGTTCTTCAATCAGAATATCTAGAATTTTTAAAAGTGTCTCTTTACTTGCTATGTTGGTGAGTCGGAAAAGGGCTTGCTTGTCTTTTGCAATGATAGACAAAAGGGTTTGCTTGCCCGATTCGTTGGCTAGACATTTGTTTAACATCTCAATCTGACTTGGTCTGTTTGAGTCTGCATTTTTCTTCTCTTGCAAGTACTCGTAATATCCGTTTTCAAGATAGAAAAGCAGTTGAGAATAGTTTCGAAAGTCTGTAATTTCTTCTATGTTTTGTTGCATCTCAATTCTTCTGTTTTGTTCGACCTCTTGTTTGTTAATCAGATTGTCCAGCTGTTCTCTAAGAGCTTTTTCTAAAGCAAATGGAATGTTGTCGGGACGGATTTTCCCGAGGTCGATGTTGAGGCTTTCGATAAACAAATCATGTTCTTCGGAGTAGCTGGAAATAACCTTATCCAAAGTCTCGGCCATGTATTTGTCATAATACTTTTCGGCAAGCCTCATTCCTTCTTTCTTGTTAGAAAGAGAGGCCATTTTCATCTCTATTGATAGTTTGTCAATCATTTATAATGCGGTCTCGTTGTGTATGCTAATTTATAACTTTAAATAGTTTCTGAAAAATTTATTGAGATTTAAAATTTAGGGGGATGGTAAAATCCCGAAAGATTGGATCCTTTTGAAAGATATCTTAACGAAACAAAAAAGGCGGTCTCTCGATCGCCTTCTCTGTCTGTTTGAGAAATAATTTATTAATTACTAAATGTTAGTCCTTCACCACTGCATTCAACCTTGATAGGTTTTGTCCTGTCTATGGTCTGTGCAATCAAACTCTTAGAGAGCTCGTTCAACAAATAACGTTGGATGACTCGTTTTACCGGACGGGCACCGAACTGAGGGTCGTAACCCTTCTCGCCAATGAACTTCATTGCTTTGACCGAAACCTCCAGAATAACATCGTTCTGCTCCAACATCTTCTTGATGCCGTTGATCTGGATCTTGACAATCTGTTGTATCTCATTCTCTGTGAGTGGGGTAAACATGATTATCTCATCAATACGGTTCAAAAACTCAGGTCGGATGGTCTTCTTCAACAACTCAAGAACTTCGCTCTTTGTTGATTCGATCGTCTCTTCCCTGTTAGCATCCGTCATCTTCTCGAAGTTTTCACGGATAAGTGATGAACCCATGTTAGAGGTCATGATGATGATGGTGTTTTTAAAGTTGACCAGACGACCTTTGTTGTCTGTCAACCTACCATCATCCAAAACCTGCAACAACGTGTTGAATACATCTGGATGAGCCTTCTCAATCTCATCGAACAAGACCACTGAGTATGGTTTTCGACGGATGGCTTCCGTTAACTGTCCGCCCTCCTCGTAGCCAACGTATCCTGGAGGTGAACCGATAAGTCGGGTAACGGAGAATTTCTCTTGGTACTCAGACATATCGATACGCGTCATCATGTTCTCGTCGTCGAATAGGAGGTCTGCCAATGCTTTGGCTAACTCGGTCTTACCTACACCGGTCGTACCCATGAAGATGAACGAACCTATTGGTCGCTTAGGGTCTTGAAGTCCGGCACGACTACGTCTTACGGCATCTGAAATGGCCGTAATGGCCGCATCCTGACCAACTACACGTTTGTGGAGCTCTTCCTCCAAGTGTAGCAGCTTATCCTTCTCGCTCTGCATCATTTTGTTCAAAGGTATTCCCGTCCACTTTGAAACGATGTCGGCAATATCTTCGCTGTCTACCTCCTCCTTGATAAGAGGGGAGTTGGCTTGTATCTCACTCAACTTAGCTTGGTTGTCGGCGATGGCCTTCTCTGCCTCTTTTATTTTGCCGTATCGAATCTCTGCAACCTTTTCGTAGTTACCCTCACGCTCTGCACGGTCGGCTTCGAACTTAAGGTTCTCGATATCGATCTTCGACTGTTGAATCTTGTTGATGATCTCTTTCTCGTCACTCCATTTAGCCCTGATTACTTTGCTCTCTTCCTTCAAGTTGGCAATCTCTTTAGAGAGCTGGTCCAACTTCTGTTGGTCAGCCTCTCGTTTGATGGCCTCTCTCTCGATTTCGAGCTGTTTGATCTCTCGCTCTTTCTTATCCAAACTCTCAGGTACGGAGTCGATCTCTAGACGAAGTTTTGCTGCGGCTTCATCCATAAGGTCGATGGCTTTATCCGGTAAAAAACGGTCTGTGATGTAACGGCTAGAAAGTTCAACGGCACTGATTAATGCATCATCCTTAATACGAACCTTGTGATGGTTCTCGTATTTCTCCTTCAAACCACGAAGGATGGAGATGGTGCTTGCCTCATCTGGCTCGTTGACCATTACAATCTGGAATCGACGTTCCAATGCCTTGTCTTTCTCGAAGTATTTCTGGTACTCGTCTAACGTAGTGGCACCGATCGACCTCAATTCACCCCTTGCCAAGGCTGGTTTCAAGATGTTGGCGGCATCCATTGCACCGTCGCTCTTGCCGGCACCCACAAGGGTGTGTATCTCATCGATGAACAGAATGATTTCGCCGTCACTCTTGCTCACCTCGTTGACTACAGCTTTCAAACGTTCCTCGAACTCACCTTTGTACTTTGCACCTGCAATGATGGCACCCATATCCAAAGAGTAAATCTGTTTGCTCTTCAAATTCTCAGGCACATCGCCGCGGAAAATACGGTTGGCCAAACCCTCTACAATAGCCGTTTTTCCTGTACCAGGTTCACCAATCAAGATAGGGTTGTTTTTGGTACGTCTACTCAAAATCTGCAATACCCTACGAATCTCCTCGTCACGGCCAATAACTGGGTCCAGCTTGCCTTCACGGGCTTTGTCGTTCAGGTTGATGGCGTATTTGTTCAGAGAGTTGTAGGTCTCTTCTGCCGACTGGCTTGATACCTTGTTGCCTTTCCTCAACTCGGTAATGGCCGACTGTACGCCGCTCTCGTTCAACCCCGCATCTTTAAGGATGGTTGAAGCGTTACTTTTGACATTCAAAATGGCCAAGAAGATAAACTCAATAGAGATGAACTCATCTCCGGCTTTCTTCGAATAGTCTTCAGCTTTCTGCAAAACTTCATTGCCTTCTCGTGATAGGTAAGGCTCGGCACCGCTTACTTTAGGAAGCGACTCGATCGTCTTGTCTACCGCTGCCGAAATCATACGAGCATTGGCACCAAACTTATTGAAGATGAAATTGGTTACGGTTTCGCCCGTCTCCAATATTCCCTTTAACAAGTGGATGGGTTCAATGGCTTGTTGAGTATGGTCTCGAACAATCTGGGCAGCCTTCTCAATGGCCTCCTGACTTTTAATTGTAAAACTGTTCAAATTCATATATGTTACTTTTTTATATTAAACATTATGGTTCCCCTGTCTGAGCTTCGGTCTATCATTCTATGTATCAACCTATTGCTTTGACAAGGTTTGTCGGCTTCTTTTATTGTCGCCGACACTTTCAAATGCCCAAAATCTTTGCCAATCCATTTTTTTAGTACTAACTAGGACTAAATGTCTTTTTGTTTTGAATTTATGTATGTCATAATGGCAGTTTGATATGATTTTGTATGACAAATTTTCTTATTCAACTATAAAATTAGGAAAAATTTAACGATTTTGCGCTTTTATTTTTTTTATGTAAAGAAAATTTTGTTGGTTTGCAGTCGATTTCGCATGAAAAAGATTCCTAGAATCTATTTAAGGTATTGAAGTATGAAAGTTTTGTTTATTGGAGGTACTGGTACAATCAGTATGGCTATAACCCGATGTGTAATAGAAAAGGGTTGGGATTTGTTTCTGTTGAACCGAGGTTCGCGTAACAGTGAATTGCCTAAGGGCGTGCATCAGATAAAAGTTGATGTGAACGACGAGGCGGCTGTCTCCAATAAAATTGCTAACCTCAATTTCGATGTGGTCTGCGATTTCATAGGGTTTGTCCCTGAACAGATAGAGCGCGATTTTCGCCTCTTTGATAATAAAACCAAGCAATACATCTATATTAGTTCGGCTTCTGCTTATCAGAAACCTTTGTCGGATTACCGCATTTCAGAAGGCACGCCTTTGGCTAATCCTTATTGGGAATATTCTCGCAATAAGATCGCCTGTGAGGAGTTCTTGATGAGAATGTATCGTGAAAAGGGTTTTCCGATAACGATTGTCCGTCCAAGCCATACGTACGATCAGCGGTCTATTCCGCTCGGAGTGCATGGTCATAACGGCAGTTGGCAGGTGGTGAAGAGAATGCTGGCAGGAAAACCGGTCATCATCCACGGCGATGGTACTTCGCTCTGGACCATGACACACAACAGCGATTTCGCTAAAGGATTTGTGGGGTTGATGGGCAATGTTCATGCCATAGGGGAGTCGTTCCAAATCACGTCTGACGAGACGCTTACTTGGAATCAGATTTATCGCTCTATAGCTGATTGCCTAAATGTGGAGTTGAAACCCTATTACGTTTCGTCTGATTTCTTGGCAGCCGTTTCGACCTACGATTTTTTAGGCAGTTTGATAGGCGACAAGGCCAATTCTGTGGTCTTTGACAATAGCAAACTGAAACGTGCGGTTCCCGATTTCAAACCTACGGTTCGTTTTGACCAAGGTGTGAAGGAAACCATCGAATATGTGATGGCGCATAAGGAATGCCAACGTGATGATTTAGAGTTTGATGCGTGGTGCGATAAGGTGATTGCAACGCTAGAGGATGCAAAGAAGCAGATTTTTAAAGTATAATATTTAAGTAGAAAAGTTATGGTAAATGTAGAAGGTAAATGGGCTCTTATTACAGGTGCAAGCCGAGGAATTGGTTATTTGTCAGCTATTTTCATTGCAGAGCAAGACTGTAATTTGGTGCTTCACAGTAGAAATGCTGAAAATTCTAAAAAAGTTTTGTCGGAAGTGTTGGCTAAAGGAGTAAAAGCATACACCGTCTCTGCTGAATTGTCTGATGCAAATCAGGTAGAGAAAATGCTTCAGGAGATTGATGCTAAAGGCACTCAGATTGACATTGTTTTGAATAACGCAGGTTTGCAGATCGCATACCGTACAGAGTACTTCAAAACGCCAGTGTCTGATTATGTTGAGAGTTATAAGATTAACACCATAGCTCCGGCAATGATTTGTTATCATTTCATTCCGAAGATGATAGAACGCGGATTTGGTAGGGTAGTGAACACAACGAGCGGAATCCGTCTAGAGCCAGAGCAGGCAGGTTACTCAGCAAGTAAGGCTGCTTTGGACAAAATAAGCATCGATTTGGGCTCGAAGTTGAACGGCACGGATGTGACCATCAACTTGGCTGATCCAGGATGGTGCCGTACCGATTTAGGAGGATCAAAAGCTCCGAATTCACCAGAGAGCGCTATTCCAGGTGTTTTGGTAGGTGCCTTCATTGACGATAAAAAATCCGGAAGGATTTTTTCTGCACAAGATTACTGCGGCATGTCATTGCGCGACGCTGTAGCGAAGGCAGAAAAATGCAATGCTCCTTATTGAATAAAAGATAAGTAACAAGGTGCAGAACATATTGATATTGAGATTAAGTGTTTTTATAATAAGAGGAACGAAGTTTAAGATTTTAAGGTAGGCAAAAATGGTTGCGTGAGTAACTGTTTTTGCCGTTTTTTTTATTTGCTTTTATAGTCATCTGGATATTTGGTTGGCAAGATGTCTAGTTATATGTTCCTTGTTCCGAAACATTTGGGATAATCACTGCAGCTCCAAAATTCTTTTCCTGCATTATTTCCTTTCTTTGCAACTCTTTTTATCATTGTTTTCTGGCATTTTGGGCAAAGAGGAGCGCCTTCGTCTTTCCCCTTTTCAACTTGAAAAGCTAGCCTTTCTGCCGTCATGTTTTCACTAAAACCTCCTTCTTTCTTGAATTCTTGTAGCAAATGAGCAATGTAAGCTTTAAGTTGATTAATTGTTCTCAAACAGAGGAACATAAGTGCATTTGCCATGATTTCATCATTTGTTTTTGTTAGGTAAGCATCAAATTTAGCTTTTTGCTTAAGTACGTGCTGAGCTGATTCTTGTAACCAATCGCTTTTATATGTTGATCTATCTAAAGCTGTTGTATAGATGTTGTTTGCAACATCTCCATCTTTTGTTAAGGGTAACTTTTGCTTATGTAAGAGATAGTTGTAATAGTCGCCCATGAGTTCGGCTAGGCTTGCACGTGCTACATCTAAGAGTTTTATTTCAGTCTCGCGTGATGTTTGATGACGAGAATGCCCTTCTGCAATGTTAGCCACTCCGCTTCTAGCTGCTTGCGTCATTTGGTCGTATTGCCTTCCGCAAGGATCATTTTTAAAAGAAAGAAATTTAGGCGTATAGGTCAAATTGCGTGGTATTTTCACTATACTAAGTGTCAATGGGTCAAATTGCGTGGTGACTTAAATGAAAATACGATTGAATATTTTCAACAATTTGCTCATATTTGTA
>JALNVE010000125.1 GCA_023227695.1 Paludibacteraceae bacterium | reverse complement strand
GGTCCTGGTGTTGCATTCGAATGTAAAGAACAGAACGGTCTGCATATTTGGGAAGACTACGTTATTGTAGAGATTATCGACCCAGTTACATTGGAGCCAGTTAAAGAGGGAGAAATCGGAGAGATGGTTCTTACTACCATCAACAGAGAGGCAATGCCTTTGTTCCGTTACCGTACTCATGACCTTACTTGCTTCATTCCGGGTGATTGTCCTTGTGGACGTACTCACCGTCGTATTGCACGCATCAAAGGCCGTAGCGATGATATGATGATAGTGAAGGGTGTTAACATCTTCCCAATCCAAATTGAGAAGATTTTGATGAACTTCAAAGAGTTGGGCAATAACTTCTTGATCACGATCGAGACCATTGATAACAACGACGAGATGTTGGTTGAAGTAGAGTTGAGCGATAAGGTTCGCGTTGACGATTACTCAATGCTTCAGAAATTGACTAAAGAGATCTCTCGTCAGTTGAAAGATGAGATACTTCTTACTCCGCATGTTAAGTTGGTTGAGAGAGGTACACTTCCTCAATCTGAAGGTAAAGCCGTCAGAGTGAAGGATTTGAGAAAGAATCATTAATGACGATATAAAGGGAGAGGAATCTGAAAAACCGGGTTCTTTTCCTTTTTTTTATTTAATGGTAATATAAATTATTTTATTATGAAGATAAATCAGATTTCTGTTTTTTTGGAGAATAAATTTGGTCGATTGAATGAAGTTTTGACCATTTTAAATAAAGAAAATATCAAGGTAGTTGCTGCTACAGTGGCAGATACCTCTGAGTATGGGATATTGAGGTTGCTTACTACCGATCAGCAGCATGCTGTTTCAGCATTGAAGGCTAACAAAGTCTCTGCTAATTTGAGTGAGGTGATCGCAATATCTATGGAACCTGGAATCAATTCATTCTCTTCGACTGTTGCCTTGTTTACAAAGGCAGGCATTGATATTGAGTATATGTATTGCTTCTCTCTCGATAAAAAGTCTGTCCTTGTGTTGCGTACCAACAACATTGAGGCTGCTTATGATGTAATACGTCGAAATACTCTGAATTATCTTAAAGAGGAGGATTTGATTAACCTTTAAAAATTTAATAGAAAATAGTTATGTTTGGCATTTCAGATCCAGGAATATGGTTGGTTTATCTATTGTCCATACTTTGTGTGGCTGGTTCCATTGTTTTCGGAATAAAATATTGGAATAAAGAAGACGATAAGGATAACCAAGACTAGTTTTAAACTTATAAATAGAAGCAAAGAATGGACAATTTTGTAATGTACCTAATTGTAATGGTTTATTTCTTAGCCCTTGCATTTTTAGGTTATTTGGGATATAAAAAGACAAATGATTCAAAAGATTTTTTGATTGGTGGCGGAGAGATGAACCCTATCGTTATGGCTCTCTCTTATGGTGCTACTTTCATTTCGGCATCAGCCATTGTAGGTTTTGGTGGTGTGGCTGCCACTTTCGGTATGGGTATTCAGTGGCTTATGTTCCTGAATATGTTTGTCGGAGTTGTTGTTGCCTTCATCATCTTCGGTCGACCAACCCGTCGATTGGGTGTTAAGTTGAAGTCGTCTACATTCGCTCAGTTTTTAGGCTCTTTTTACAACAGCGATAAGATTAGAGTCTTTGTAGCTGCTGTAATTTTTATTTTTATGCCTTTGTATGCTGCCGCAGTACTGAGAGGTGGCGTGTTCTGTATGCAGGAGGTGTTTGGTATTGACTTTGATTTGGCACTGTTGGTCTTCACTATCATTGTTGCCTCTTACGTTATTGCAGGAGGTATGAAGGGTGTGATGTATACGGATGCGCTTCAGGCTGTCATCATGTTTGTCTGTATGGCGTTCATTCTTTTCGGTGTTTACAAGGCATTGGGTATGGGCTTCTCTGAGGCTAACCAAGCTTTGGAGGCAATGAAAGATAAGGTGCCAGAGAAATTGGCGGCTGTAGGTCACCAAGGATGGACCGCTATGCCACGTTGGGGCTCTCAACAGTGGTACACATTGGTTACTTCATTTATCATGGGTGTAGGTATCGGATGTTTGGCTCAACCTCAGTTGGTGGTTCGTTTCTTAACGGTCAGCAGTACAAAGAAGTTGAACCAAGGTGTTGTTGTCGGATGCGTCTTTTTATTAGTGACAGTAGGTGTGATCTATCACGTAGGAGCATTGTCAAACTTGTATTTCTTCCAAAACGACGGAAAGATTTCCGTAGCTATGGTAGAGGCAACAGATAAGATTATCCCATATTTTATTGACCGTGTAATGCCATCATGGTTTGTAACGATTTTCATGCTCTGTATCTTGTCAGCTAGTATGTCAACTTTGAGTGCACAGTTCCATACAATGGCAGCTGCTGCAGGTGCCGATATTTATGGTGTGTTTGCAGGCAATGATGAGGCAAAACGTAATAAGACGACCTTGATGATCCGTCTTGGGGTTTTGGTTTCCATCTTGATTAGTTTCATTATCTGTTTCGTGTTAGGTGAGAAAAGTGATTCTCCGATTATCGCTATTTCAACTTCACTCTTTATGGGTATATGTGCTTCTTCATTCTTGCCAGCCTATTTCTGTGCTCTTTATTGGAAAAAAGTCACAAAACAAGGTGCATACGCAAGTATGTGGGTTGGTGTGGTTGTGACAATATTGCTTTTGCTATTTATCCACGCTAAAGAGGCAACTGCGCTTGGTGTTTGCAAGTCTTTGTTTGGTACAGATGTTTTGATTACAGATGGTATGATGAGGTTTATAGACCCAATCATGTTCGCTTTTCCATTGTCTTGCATCACAATTGTGGTTGTAAGTTTGATGACGAAGAACAAGGCGGTTGATGCTAAATAAGTAGCGTAAGCTAAAAAATAACAGAGGCTGCGTCAGCAATGGCGCAGCCTTTTTCGGGTCCTTACCTGACTTTACAAATCGATGGTTCAAACGATCTTTTTTGAAAATTCTACGTTTTTGATAACAGAAATAAGATTTCTCATATAGAGAGGAGAATGATTAATCATCTTTTCTCATAAACTTTTTGCATTGTTTCATTGTTGTCACTTTGAAAAAAGTATTTATATTTACAAAAATAATTAGAGAACTAATTTAAAGTGCCATATGGAATTTGAAAACATGTTTTTAGAATATGAATCTCCAAAGATTGAGGTGATAGAATTAGAATTGGAGAGTAGCTGCGCATTACCTGGGGGGATTACAAGCCCTGAATTGCCAGGAACTTGAAATTGATAGATATTTTTAAGTAAAACTTAAAGGCCGAGTCTATATAGTCTCGACCTTTTATATTTAGTTGAGTCCTATGAATGGATCAAGTGAAAAACTGTCCTTTCCTGATTTTGGTTGACTTAAAATAATTCGTGTTTAAAAACTGTCCACTCACATTTGCCTTGATCCGTTTTATCTCCAAAACTTTATCTTCTTAATTCTAAAATAAGGAGTCTGTGTACTTCCATATTGACGGTACGATTTTTCAATATTTTCTTCCATACTACCTTCAAAATCAAAGACTCTGACATTAGCCTCATTCTTGGCTATCTTTATAGCTTCCCAAACGATGAGAGAAGACGCTCCGGATGTTTTGTAGTCGGGATCGGTGGCTGGAATAAGATAATAAGCCGTTTCTTTATCCCAAACAACAAACAAGACGGAATGGATGCGGTTCTCAGCATCTCTAATAGCAATGACTTTACCTTTCTGATTCTTTTTTGCTGCATTTACGCAGGAGATGACAATCTCTTTTGGAACGATGTTATGATCGTTTTTCTTTTTGTAGGTCATGCAGCAGAAATCATAAAATGCTTCAGGTGAGAGGCTGTCATCTACATGAAGCGTCTTTTCTGCTTTTTTGATGTGTCTCTTTTTTGCATCAGAGAAATTCTCTCTTACCTTCTCCAAATCAGAAAGGTCTGTGATTCGGTAGGTATATCTTGTAGTCTGTTGGTAACCTTTCCAATGAAAGGGTAGCCAATTGGTGATTCGGTGGTGAAAATTTTGCTCGAAGAAATTCAACTTTAACGTTTCAATCTTTTCTATGAAATAATCGAAAACCTTTTTCTCATAGTCGAGACGTTTGCATTCGTTTTTTTCTTCTGTGGGTTTTATCCAAATGCCGTTGGTTTGGGTAAGATAGGGTTGACAGATATATTTCAATCCCCATTTCTTCTTTAGCAGAAAAGGCATGGAGGCAATAATAGAACCGTCAATCCCTTTAAGAAGGAAAACATTCCATTCCATGCCTAGGCAGACGGCATCCATCCACCACGCTTGCGAAAAAAGAGGAATACTAGGTTCCTCTTCACATAGCTCTCTGTAAATCTCTTTGTCTGTCAATTTTTCAAATGATGAAAAACCGACACCTGTCTATTGTTGCTGCAAGGACAAGATGTCGGTACGTTTTTATTAATAATGGAAATTACTTCCGCCAACAAACTCACGAAGTACGGATGTTAGTGGAATTTCACTGTCTGGAATGGTTTTGAAGTATCTCAAAAATTTAAGCAGACGGTGAGCCTCTCCAAATTCAGGGTGGTCTTGAGGAACCTCCATTAGGATAGGCTCTGCATATTTTTTAATAACTGGAATTTCGAATAGAAGTGCAGAGTTGAATATAACATCGGCATTTTCTTGGTAAGGAAAAATCCATTTATTTTCGCCTTGTCTCACTTTATCCCATCTACGGATGGTCTCTTCTGCAGAATAACCACGGAAATTGAAGTCTCTTACAATACGTCGGAGTAGACGGCTGTCGGCTGTCGGAATCCAGTTATGATCGTCGAGCGAAAGTGTTGTCAAAGCTGAGACATAGATTTTGAACTTGTTCTCATCCGGAATCATCGAAGTAAGATCAGGGTTCAAGCCATGAATGCCTTCAATAATAAGCAGATTGTCTGGGTTCATCTTGATTTTATCGCCTCTGTATTCTCTCTCCCCTGTTTCGAAGTTAAAATAAGGAATGTCAACCTCTTCTCCATTTATAAGTTGGATCATCTGTTTATTGAACAGATCAAGATCCAAAGCATATAGAGATTCGAAGTCATAATCGCCCTTTTCGTCTCTCGGAGTATCTTTTCTTGGTAAGAAATAGTTGTCAAGAGACAAAGGGAACGGTCTCAACATGTTTGTTCCTAATTGAATGCTTAATTTCTTACTGAAGGTTGTTTTTCCAGAAGAAGACGGACCGGATATTAAGATTAGCTTGACCTTTTTTAGAATGGCAATCTGGTCAGCAATCATTGCGATTTTTTTATCCTGAAGAGCCTCAGCAACCATAATCATGATAGGTGCGTTGACTTTATTGGCATTCGCATTTTTATCCTTGTTATCTATCACAAGGTTGATGTCGCCCAGATTATCTACATTCATGATGCTTTGGTATTCTGCGGTCTCTTGGAATGAATAGAACATCTTCTCCTGAGGTTCGAAATCTTCCAACTTAACAGGGGTCGAACGGTTAGGTATCATAAGAAGTAAACCGTCGTTGAATAACCTGAGGTCAAAAATCTTCAGATAATTGGTTGATGGTGCCAATGGCCCGTAATAGTAATCATAAACGTCGCTCAAACGATAAATTCTTACGTATAATGAATGCAAACTGCGGATCAAGTTCACCTTGTCCATTGCATTGTCTTTCTTGAATATTTCAATTGCCTCCTGTTGTTTCCTCATCTCCATGACAAAAGGAATATCTTGAAGTATGGTCATGTTGATATTCTCTTTTATATTGTCGATGTCCTCTTGGGTGACAGGCGACTTGTCTTCTTTTAAGATTCGACAATAGTAACCTTTTGAGACAGGATGTTCGATTCGAAGGAATGCTCTAGGAAAAACCTCTTTGACGGCTTTGTAAAGCACAAAACAAAGAGAGCGGACGTAAGTGCTCATTCCTGCAGAGCAATCAATGCCAATGAATTCAAGTATTTTTGGCTTGTATACACAGAATTTTAAGTCCTTGATTTTGTTATTTGCTTTAGCTGCAATCACACCATATTTAAGTTGTAAGCCCAGATCTTTATAGATTTCTAATAAAGATGTGCCTACAGGGTAATCTTTCGTTACGCCGTTGTTTACGCAATAAATTTCAACTGTCTGTTCCGTCGTCATAACCTTACAATTTTAAAATTGTTCAACACTGCTCACGGAAAAGTAAAATCATCTTTTCTCATTGCAAATGTGAAGAAAACGAATTTTATCCGAATAACGAAATTTTAGGCGAAAATCCTTATAAAAAAAACTATTTTCGGAAGATGATAAAACTTGCTATAGAAATAAATGAAGAAACAGAAGTTGTAAAAATTCAGAAATTCTTACTTTTTATTGTCGAATAAAAGGGGGAAAAATATTATTTACTTAAGTTTTGAATTTATTGTTTTCCGTTTTTTGTTGATTTAATAAAAATTATATATCTTCGCCATGTTTTTGGTAAAAAGGCAATTGAATTAATAAAGAATAGAGCGCTGTTCCCACGTTCTTAAATAACTTGAATATATCACTTGGGAATGTGATAAAATATTTAATAATTCTAATTTTTTATATGAAAAAAATAGTTTATATATTATTTTTCGCATTCTTCGCATTGAGCTCGTTTGCGCAGAAAACTGCTACTGAATTTTTTAATGCAGGTATTGAAAGATATAGAGCTGGTGCTTACAAAGAAGCGATTGTTAATTTCAACAAGGTGTTGGAGTTGAATCCTAAGTTCTATGAAGCTTATGGTAACATGGGTAATGCAAAGTTCAAGTTAGGTGATTACAAAGGTGCAAAAGCTGATTATGATATCATTTTAACAAACAATCCTAAAGATGCACTTTCTTTATATAACCGTGCAATTGCAAAGAAGGAATTAGGCGATCTTCAAGGTTCTGTTGATGACAATACAGCTGCTATCAAAGTTAATCCTAAGTTTGCTGAGGCTTTCTTCAACAGAGGAAATACAAAAGATGATATGGGTGATGCAAAGGCTGCTATGGCAGACTACAACAAGGCTATCGCATTGAACTCTTCTTTTGCAAAAGCTTATTACAACCGTGGCCACTTGAAATACAAGTCTGGCGATGTTGAGGCTGCTGCTTTGGATTGGGAAAAGGCTGCTTCTTTGGATCACTACAAATCTCTTGATTCTTTGAAAGAGTATTGCGGTATTGGTGTAAATGAAACTCCAGCTCAACCAGCTGCTGAGAAATCAAGCAAGGCTCCTAAAAAAGCAAATACTGCAAAACCAGCTCCTGCAGCTCCTGCTAAGTAAAAATATATTTGATTAAAATATTACTAGAAAGGCATTGCATAACGCAATGCCTTTTTTTAATTTACTATATTTGCGGTTGATTTTTATACGACTTTTTGAAAAACAACTAAATAAAGAGATTATGGCAGTTATAAAACCTTTTAGAGGTATTCGCCCTCCTAAGAATTTGGTTGAGAAGGTAGCTTCTCGCCCATACGATGTTTTGAACTCTGACGAGGCTCGCGCTGAGGCAGAAGGAAACTCAATGTCTTTGTATCATATCATCAAGCCGGAGATCGATTTTCCAGCTGGTACAGATGAACACGATTCCTGTGTTTATGAAAAGGCAGTGGAGAATTTTAATAAGTTTCAGGATAATGGATGGCTTGTTCAGGATCAGGAGGACAAGTATTACGTTTACGCTCAAACCATGAACGGTCGTACTCAGTACGGTTTGGTTGTATGTGCTAGTGTAGAAGATTACATGACCGGTAAAATCAAAAAACATGAGCTTACCCGTCGTGATAAGGAAGAGGATAGAATGAAACACGTTCGTGTTAACAACGCTAACATTGAGCCTGTATTCTTTGCATATCCACACAACAATGAGTTGGATGCTATCGTAGCAAAAGTCGTTTCAGGTAAACCTGAATATGATTTTGTTTCTCCTGATGGTTTCGGTCACCACTTCTGGATGATCGACGATAAGGCTTTAATTGCCCGCATCACCGAGATCTTTGAAAATATTCCTTCGCTTTATATCGCTGACGGTCACCACCGTAGTGCAGCTGCAGCTTTGGTTGGTGATGAAAAACGTCGTCAGAACCCTAACCATAAGGGTAGCGAGGAGTACAACTACTTCTTGGCAGTTTGTTTCCCAGACAATCAGTTGAACATCATCGATTACAACCGTGTTGTAAAAGATTTGAATGGTCTTACTGATGCTCAGTTCCTTGAGGCTTTAAAGAAACATTTCGACGTTAAGGAGATGGGTGCTGAGATCTACAAGCCAAACAAGTTGCATAACTTCTCGGTTTATCTTTCAGGCAAGTGGTATTCTTTGACTGCTAAGGCAGGAACATTTCATGACAAGGATCCAATCGGTGTGTTGGATGTTACTATCTCTTCAAAATATGTTTTGGATGAAATCCTTGGTATAAAGGATTTGAGAAGCGACAAACGTATTGATTTCGTTGGTGGTATCCGTGGATTGGGTGAATTGAAGAGAAGAGTTGACAGCGGTGAGATGAAGGTTGCTTTGGCGCTTTATCCTGTTTCTATGGATCAGTTGATTGCAATTGCTGATTCAGGTAATATCATGCCTCCTAAGACTACTTGGTTCGAGCCAAAACTTCGTTCTGGACTCGTTATCCATAAGTTGGTATAGTCTGTAAATAAAGATAATTAGTAAGGTTAAAGAGTCGCCATACGTCTAAAATCGTATGGCGATTTCTATATAATACAGGTCAGTTAAACAAATTGAGAAATGGAACTTACTGATGATGCAAAAAAAAGAGGCGTATAGGTCAAATTGCGTGGTATTTTCACTATACTAAGTGTCAATGGGTCAAATTGCGTGGTGACTTAAATGAAAATACGATTGAATATTTTCAACAATTTGCTCATATT
>JALNVE010000124.1 GCA_023227695.1 Paludibacteraceae bacterium | reverse complement strand
TCTTACTACCGCAAGCTTAAAGCTCATCGGGTAGTCTTTTTGTGAACGTCTAACGTACTGTCTTTCTTTTCCTTTCATATTCGTTACTTTTTTGTTGTAACGCTATTTCAGGACGTGACATCTTCACAAAAAAAGGAGCTGCACCTTGCGGCACAGCTCCACCCTACAGATCTTTCATAACATCATTGCCTCAAATAAATTAGGACAACGCTATATCTTACTTATTTTGTATCCAAATCGCTTTTTAACCAAGCTAAACGCTCTTTGACAAAAGTCTTTAACTTATCAACCTCTTTCTGATAACTTTCAAAGGTTGTGGGTGTAGTTGTAGCACCTCCGCTACCGCCCCAACCACCGAAGCCGCCAAAGCCACCGAAACCACCGCTCGACGAGTTACCTATGGTATTGGCCGTTGCTGAAAGTTTAAGTCGATCAGTATAAGTGTCGATGTAGTTCTCAATCTCACTCCAATGGTCAATCATTTCATTGATACGTAGCTTCACCATTGATATAAACTCAGGGTCAGTCATCAACTGATTGAACCAGCTGATAGCATTCTGATCAGATATCGGTGGTGTAGTGATATAATAACCACTTGTGGTATTGTAATCTCCACCAAAAGGATTACCTCCGAAAGCAATGTCAAAGTCCCAAAGAGGTCCCATCCGAATGAGTCCATCATCCATTATGTGATAAAAACAACTTGTATGCATATTTCCATCAACATCCTTACTCAACTCCTTCACAACATACCAATCCACAAAACTTTGTAAATCCACATACTTCTTATATCCTTGTTGAGGATCGGTGAAGTTAGTACTGAACAATGCATTTTCAAACTGATCCAGATTGTTTTTTACATATTGGAATTCCTCTGAATTAACATCCAACTCCGGATCTTTGGTATTAAAAATAAGATGAGATTGCTGTCCTTGCATTTGACCAGACAAAGCCTTCGTATCTGCCTCGATCAAATAATTTCCAGGAACACGCGCATCGTTGATTTTTGACTGCTCACAGAAATAATAATTTCCTTTGTGTACACCATTCAAAACCAGCTCAACATTGTAACCACTTGGCACCCAATCTTGTTTTGTAAAGCGTTTACCAAGATAATTGGCAAACTCGTTTCTGAAGAATGTAGCATCATAATAGTTGGCCATCAAAACCCAACGTTTATGCTCCAACATACCAAAGAGTTCTGACTTCTTATTTAGACGAATGGCGTATGGTGCCTTACCTGACATGTTTCCTGTATCCCAAGTTGAGTTTCCACGGCCTTTGATCTGAACATTATCAGGAGAAGCGTCATAAAGTAACTTTCCGTCCTCTTGGTAGATCTGCATAAGCGTGCTATCCAACCAATTGATTTTATCCGTAATATCCTTATTTCCTTCTGTATTTACCACAATAACAGGCAACCCGGTATTGTAAACTGAAACAATATAAGCACGTGAATATCCATTCGAAGAGACAACCCTAAAAGTAACAGGATGAACAAAATTGACACTTGTTTTACCACTCTCCACTAAAGAGCCATCCACATAAACAGAGGCTCCGTTGCTCACGGTAAATTCTGGAATCAAATCAAATTGATACAAATAAGGAATGAACGCCTTTACACTATCATTCGAAATTGTTGCAGTATAGTCTTGCAGCAAAGTGTAATTACTATCGTTTTTCTTGATAGAGAATGTCAGAATCTGATTGTCATTCGTCGCATTCTCCGATTGCATAGCCATACTCTCATTTCCTAAAGAGAGGTTCAACCATTTATAACGGGCAGAAATCCAGTTTTTCAAATCATTTGTCTCCTGCTGTAGGATTGACTTATTTGCTGCTTCTGTTTCCCCTTCAGATTTAAAGTTGTCCCAACGTTTCTCATTTGCAACAAAGGACAAAGCAACATTCTCTGAAGCTGCGCTCACCTCTTCCAAAAGAGAACTCTCCGTCGAAGCTATCTCCTTCAATCTGTCGGCAACCAATTTGACAAAGTATGGGTCTTCGAACATACGAGCTATCCAACCCGTTTTCTTTACTACAAAACCTTCTGCACTCTCATTTTTATTTCCAAAGAACTCTTCGAAACTATAGAGCGGACCCATCACGATTTTACCCTCTTGGTTGATGGTGAAATAACAATCAGAGACAAAAGCTGCCTCAGCGTTTTTGCCTATCTCATTGGCAAGAAACCAATCGACAAAGCTGTTCACATCAATATATTTACGATATCCGTTGTTAACATCCTTAAATGAGGAGCCATACAAAGCCGTTTCGAAATCGTTTATCAGTTTCTGTGCGCTCAAAAAATCTGCATCGCCCTGACTTACCTCAGGGTCAACAGAGCAAATGTTCAACTTTGATTCTGTTGCTTGGAAATGGACGTCAGTTGCGTCAAAATCGTCTGTAACCTCCCAGATAAAACCAGAAGCAACACGACCTTCAGAGACACGAATCTGCTCACAGAGAAGATAACTGCCCATATACTGGTCGCCTACAACCAACTCAACAGGCTCAGATTTCGGAGTCCAAGCCAATCCGTTCAATTGAGAACCTAAATAGAAACCAGCCTGGGTACGTAAAAGAGAATTATCATCTTTGTTTGACAAAAGAATCCAACGTTTACCATTAGACATCCCCAACAAAGCAGCTTTAGAATCCATTTTCAGATTAAAAGAACGCTTCCCTTCCGTAGAATAGCGGCTACCTTTTGTCTTTACAGACAAGGCACCAGCATATTGAAGTTTATTGTCAGTAGCATTTACAATTGTCATCTTTCCCAATTCACTCCAATCGTCAAACGGAATGTTCACTTCCGGAGTTTTGATTGTGACTACAGGAAGTCCGGTGTTGTAAACCTTCACTTTATAAGTATTCACATCTCCATTCGAAGAGAGAACCTTATAAGTCAACTCCTTTGAAAAATTTTGAGAAGTAACACCACTCTTCTGCAAATCACCATCCATATAGACTTTTCCTGTTGCCTCGAAAGAGGAAACCAACGAAGAGAAATCTGTAACATAGGGAAGCAGAACCGTAAAAGTATTGCCATTCAATTCGCCCTCTATATCTGCCAAAATCTTTCCGTCATTGGCTGCAGAGGTGAAGTAAAATCTGAGCAACTTATTATCATTTGTAGAATTGTCTGCCTTACTTAAATCAGCTATTTTAGACTGAGAGAAGGTGATCTTATCCACTTTATCAATCGGATAATTGACATCCATGTATTTCGTCACACCATTATCACGAACGGAATCGACATCATTCAAATCAAAGCTATCAGCAAAACCATTGCCATTGATATTGACGCGCTGTTGGGCAACCGTAACAAAAGCGGAGGCCACAAAAAACAATATGTATAAAAATATTTTTTTCATTTTTCAGTCTCCTTTCTATTGAAGTTCCTCATTCAACCAATTCAATCGACCCTCCAACCACGTTTTGAGTCTCTTCACCTCTTCCTGATACGAGGCATTAGAAGCCTCAACATTGTTAGCCGAATTCCAAACCACATCATTACCTGCGGCAGACAACTGCAACATAGCAGCCTCTGTGTCAATCCAATTCAGAATATCGGATTTTGCAGCATAAATCTTAGCAAAACGACTCTTTACCAAAGCAGCAAATTCAGGATCTTCAAACAGACGTGACATCCAAGGTGTTGTTTTGGAAACAAAGCCATCCGTGCCACTATCAGAAATGCCAAAGGCCTTTTCCATATCAGATACAGGACCCATCTTCAAAATATCCTGTTCGGTGATGGTCAGATAAGTGTCAGAGAAAAAAGCCTCTTCGTTTTTGGCAATCTCATTGATTAAGAACCAATCAACGAAACTGTTTATATCGCACAAAGAACGATAGCCTGAACCTGCATCCTGAAAGGAACTACCAAACAAAACTGATTCGAACTGATTAATGATCGTCTGCGAACGTACCAAGCCGGCACCAGCAAAACCTGTCTCAGGATCTTTCATCACGAAAAGTTTTCCTGAAGCTGAAGCTACGAAAGAATCATCGCCCTCGTCAGCCGAATCTTCAATCGAAAGAACATATCCATTCTCTATCCTGCCATTGCAGACGCGAACCTGCTCTGTCAAGAAATAACTTCCGAGATATTGACCGTTCAAAACAAACTCAA
This sequence comes from Paludibacteraceae bacterium, assembly GCA_023227695.1. Lineage (GTDB taxonomy): Bacteria > Bacteroidota > Bacteroidia > Bacteroidales > Paludibacteraceae > RGIG10190. The sequence continues at coordinate 4,729 of JALNVE010000124.1, read as the reverse complement.
CAGGCTTACAATTAGGTATCCAGTCAAAACCGAGATACTTGGAACTTATATTGTAGGCCAAAGCCGAACGCATCAAAGTCTTGTCTGCATCATTTGCAATAAGCATCCATCTCTTATTCTTGACGATATCAAGCAAAGCTGTTTTATCCTCAAACTTGAGGTTGTATGAATTCTTTAGGCCAGACTTGTAATGACTTCCCTTTCCTTTTATCTTCACATTACTAAATGAAGATGACGCTAAGTTCATTATTGCAAATTCAGACCAATCCGAACCCACTTGAGCATCATTCGGAACCTGAATTTTCAATATTGGAAGTCCTGAATTTTTGACAATCAAATTATACATTCTTACGTCGCCATTAAAGGCCACCACTTTAATCGTATTATTCTCTTTAGAAAAGTCCATTTTATTGTTTTCCGCCCACAGCTTTCCATTCAAATAAACGTAGCTGCCAGTAGTGACAATAGAGCTCGCCAAAGCAGAGAAATCAGAAACAGTAGGTAACACAACCGTCAAGTCCGAACTATTATCGGCCAAGAAATAAAAATCAGCAGCAACATCTGCATTATTTAATTTATTGAAAGAGATGCTTTTCAATAAATTAAAGCTCTGTGGCTTATCATTTTTGTCTAGATTCACTTCACTCTCCGAAATCTGAGAAGGGAAAGTGATGCTTTTTAATTCATTCTCCGGATAAGAGAGCAATAGTTTCTGTTCAGAAGTGGTCGAAATCATCGTATCCACTGCCGACATGGAGAATCCTACAACAGATCCATCGGTTTTATGTACATATATGGAGTCTTGCGCCACCAAATTAACCGATAACAAAAGAAGTGGCAAGAAACTGATTATCGACTTCTTCATTTCTTTACAAACTTAAATGATTTATCACTGATACTCAGAAAATAGACTCCTGCCGGCAAAGCATTCACATCAATTCGAACTTCGCCATCGTCACCTGCAACAAAAGCAGTTAGCAGTACACCTTCTAAGTTGGTCAAACCCACAGATGCATTAGCTTTCAATCCAGAAACAATCAAATAATCCTGAACAGGGTTAGGATACAAAGAGACTTGCTCCGCCAATGGCTCATTCACATCAGTGAAATCTAATGCAGAGAAATGAACATAGGAAACAGAAGAGAGAGAAAACTCGCTCTGCGTAGCCTCAGAACAAATACGGAGAGTGTTACCACTCTGCCAATACTTGGGAATGTCGGAAAGAGCAAAGGTAACCCTTTCATTTCCATCCAATTCCACTATCATTGTCTTTCTTGTTTCGCCAGCATTGGCTAATAGAGAAAACAACAAGAAGGAAACGGACAGACCCGTTTTCTTTAAAATTTTCATGGCTTTTCTTTTTATGCGGCAAAGTTCCCTCAAAAAAACCTCGCCATTTTCAAATGTCTATTAAAATGAATCTAAATCTACATGACTAAGCATACGTCAGCCTATATTCAGAATCTGGAGCCAAGCAAATACTCCATGCTGAACATCATTACTTTTACAACTCATCAGAAGAAACAAGACGTTCATTTACGTCTTTTTCAACAAAAAACAAACACACCGATTTCCTGAACAAGGAAATTAAATCAGAAATAATCGGACACTAAACTGAGCGAAAAAGCAATCGCCAATCTTATCTCTTAACAACCTTCATTCTGCTCTGACCTCCATTAGGAGTTGTAAGCACAACGAAATAGACACCAGATTGAAGCTCTTTTACAGAGATTCCTTCACCCGAAGAGATTTGACTTTCAATTAACTTTCTACCCATATAATCTGATACTACCACACTCGATTTCTCTGTACAAGGAAAATCAAACCAGAGATAATCAGAGACTGGATTTGGATAGATGCGAACACCTATCATATCAGAAGAAACAATCGATTCGCCTACTGTAGATTCTGAGTACTGATTCTTTGCAGCAAATGTAGCCCAAGAGGTAACTAACCAATTACCGTTACCCTCATAAGAGAATCGTGCGTAAGTAGAGCCCTCTGGATGAATCTGGTAACGAATTGAATCGATCACCTGCAATTCACCATTGTACATTCTTGACAAAGATATGGTCTGAGCATTTGTTTTAGACAACGCAAAGTTTGTATGCATTGGTCCACGCTCAGAAAGGGTATCTTCGTCAGCCCAGAATATAATATAACCCTTAGCAGGAACAATCGTCTTAGCCGAATTGCCTGTAGGAATTTCGTACTTCTTTAGATTTCCACGTTTGTCAGAAAGGAACATACCTCCCAAATCGACAGACGAAGAACCTCCATTATAAATTTCTATCCAATCTTTTGATTTACCGTATTCATCAACATACTGGTTGTTTGCAATGGCAATCTCATTCAAGTAAAGCTTCAACTCAGATGGATTCCAATTTTCATCTTTCTCAAACATGGCTTTAAGTACCAATGCTTCGTTATAAGCAGCAGAATAAGTTGAGTTGGTCAATGTATTCATCTCCTTAAATTGAGAATTCTCTTCACTCATTGTCAAGTCAAAAACGAATGTTGTACCGCCACCCATTCCTGGGAAACCGCCAAATCCACCGGTACTTGGACTTTTTGCATTATGAAGTTCAACAGAAACCATATTCGCTCCCTCCTGCAAACATGACTTATCCACATCGAAAGAAAGAACTGCATAAGAAGACATATCCTTTACAGCATTTGTGCTATCCGTAGGAATGCCCTTTGGCATATTGAATCGGTAAATCTCCTTTCCATTTACATAAACAACAGCACCATCGTTCACATGCATTGTGAAATGCAATGTTCCCATAGATGAAAGATTAGATATGTTGAAGGACTTGCGGAAATAAGCTGTTGAGATGGAAGAAGTAGTTCCTCCACCGCCCCAATCGAAGCCTCCGCCTCCAATACCACCAGGAACACCACCAGGATTTGTGCCTGGGCCAGCTGGATTTGTTCCAGGATCTGTACCCTGTGTAGTTGTAGAAAGTGTACTTTTAATGTAATAAGAAAGACCTGTACCCAAAGGGCTTACTGCTGATGTCCATGCAGCATCGTCAAAACTCGCACTTTTCCAATTGGCATCAATAGCAGCCGTCTGATAACAATATTTCCAAGAATCTCCTGTATTGATGAGATTGTTCTGCTTACAAACTTTCCACTCTTTGAATTTATAACCATCAGGCGCATTTGGAATTAATTTCAACTGCGAACCTGTGTAATATTTACTTATGAAATCATCTACGTCTATTAACTCCAGATCATTCAAAAGATAAGTTGCACCCTTCACATTAGAACAGATGCGGAGTGGCAATGGAGTTCCTAATTCCAAATTAGTCGCAACATTCTGATGAACAAACTCCTCTCTGGCAGCAATGAAATTACGAACTTTCTCCAATTCATTGTCCCAAGAAGAAACTTCATTCTTTCCTATCAGATTCAGATAATTATTGAAATAAACAGCCTCCTCTTTAATGTTATTGACCATACTATCAAGAATATGGCTTGATCTTGCTGGTGTAAATGTTGTTCCTGTATGATAGACAAACTTTGTAGCCAATCGTCTCTTCATCTCATCATTTTTCAAAAAACTGGCAATAACCTCGTTTTTTGAGACATTAGAGAAGCCATCCGAATTCATATTCTCTTCATAAAGAGAGCATGACATATCTGTATCATATAAAATCCATCTCCATTTACCACTTGCATTTCGTTTCCAAGCCTTGATGTTTCCGCTAGACCAGTCTCTATTGTAGATATAAATCTCAGCCGTCAAGTAATTTAAAAACTCATCAACATCAATCAACTCATCTATCTTGCCAAACCCATCGGAAGAGTTCAAATCTGCACTGCTAGAGAGATTGACCACATCCTGATAATTGTCACAATCATCAGATTCATCATCTGCAGGAGGACCCTGAATGCAGAATTCCTCCTCGTCTAAGGCATAATTAGAATACAAGAAATCCTTATTAGTTCTTTCCCTGATTCCAAACAGAGCATAATACTCACCATTTACAAAGATGACTGCCGGCTGATATGCCTGATGATCCACATCCATGTTGCTGGCAGACAATGTCTGTAAATATCCATCACGGAACAACATACGACCAAAATCATTTCCTGAATTACGCAAAACAACGCTCTTGATCTTAATATTTGGTTTCTCCTTAAAGATTGGATATTTCAACTTATTATCACCGTAAATCTTATTTGCTTTCACAGTAAGAGACTTGATGGCTTTTGTTCTTGAGCAAGCACCAAAGACTCCAATTTTCACCTCCTGATTCAACTGACCAAGGCCATTCTCGTCAAAAAATTCGAAGTTACAAGGTCTGTCCCATTCTTGCATGTAATTGGCAGTCCTATCCTGACTGCTACATTGAGTTGGCACTGTTAGTCCATTAGTACCAACGGTTATGATACCATTTTGATCTCCATAAAGTAAATCCGGATCAGTCACCAAAGAGACAACTGGAATTGTGGTAGGGATTGTATCTATACCTATAAAATAGGTAGCAGTTGTTACTGTACTTTTAATCTCTCCATCGGCTATAGCAACTGCACGCAAAGGCGTACTCTTTGTCAACTGAATGGGAGAGGTGTACAACGTTCCTTTTGTTGCGCTAGGTTCGCGCCCATCAGACGTATAATAAACCTTCGCCGAAGCATTGCCAGAAAGAATTGAGACGGTTTGGTTAGAAGAGTAGAAACCACCCTTTACACTAAACTGAGGAGCGGTAGTCTGCTT
>JALNVE010000123.1 GCA_023227695.1 Paludibacteraceae bacterium | reverse complement strand
TGCAATACAAAGGTAACGGCATTTACTTTTAGACACAAAAATAAGTAATATAATGTCATCCTGCAATTTGACCCATTGACACAAAGTACAATCATTTCATCCTGCAATTTGACCTATACGCCCCTTTTTTGTCATTATGTTAGCAAGCACTTATTTTGCTTTTGAACCTTTTGCTATCATCAGAACGGGATATACATATTCAAACATCCAATCTTCAGACAAATGTAACTTTTGTTGGTACATGCGCACATTCACACATGCCTGACGTACATCTGCAGCTTTCCACACATCCTTTGTAAGAACCTCATGAATAGTCTTCTTTATCATAGAACGAATCAACCCCTTGAAAATGGAAGGTAAGCGCAATTTATATTGCATCTTAGTACCTACTGCCATAAATAGGTCTTGAGACAAACCCTGGAATGCATAAAAATAATTAGGAATATCATTCTGTTTCTTGCAGAACTTTTTGGCAGAAGAATCAATCTCGTTGAAGAACAATTCTTTCATACCATATTCTTTCATCATTAAATTGCGGATATAAGCCTTTTCTGCAACGCCCAAACGGCCTTGTGTAGCAATCTTAAGTTTTCTCTTGAAGACAAGCATATCTGGCAACATTCTCAAATCGGTAATACCTAGATTTGCTGCCATCACCGCCTGCATATAAACCCTGATCAAGGAATTATACTCTTCACTTCTCTCTCGAACCGCTTCTTCTAGCGCATCCTTTTTCTTTGTCAATTTTTCTAACAATCCCATATCTGTATTTTATATCAATAAAGATAGGGATAAACGCAACATCTATCCCTAACTTAAAATTTTCATTATTTCTAACTATCAATCACGTCTTCCCAAATAAATGAAGATGTAATAAACCAAAGTTGCTAAAGAACCAATTGCTGCAATGAAATAAGTATAAGCAGCAGATTTCAAAGCATCTTTAGCCTGATCATGAGTATCCACATTAGTAACACCTGCACTATTCAACCATGCCAAAGCTCTTGAACTGGCATTTACCTCAACTGGTAAGGTAACGATGCTAAACAACGTAGTCATCGCGAACAAAACAATGCCTATCAATAACAACTGAGGAAAAACATTGATCAAAACGACACCTGCCAAAATAACCCATTGTACCCAAGTGGAAGCAAAGCTTACCGCAGGCACCAAAGCCGATCGCATTTTCAAGAAAGCATAACTATTTGCATGCTGAACTGCATGACCACATTCGTGGGCTGCGACAGCTGCGGCTGCTACACTATTACTATAATATACGCCTTCGCTTAAATTAACAGTCTTAGTAGCCGGATTGTAATGATCGGTCAAATAACCTTCTGTTGAAGTGACTTTGACATCATTTATGCCATTGTCTCTCAACATCTTTTCAGCTATATCTTTACCCGTCATCCCATTCGGAATGGCAATCTTTGAGTATCTTTCAAACTTACTCTTTAATCTTTGCTGTACTAAATAACTAGCTAAAGCAAAAACACCAAATATAATCCAATACATCATTTTATTACGTTTTTAAGTTTCATAGATAGAAACTTCAAAAATTCTGCCAAAAACTTAAATCTGCCAAAATGGCAATTTCCATCATTTAATGATGCCATGACGCCTTAACAAAGGTTCAATGGTTGGCTCTTGTCCTCTAAAGCGTTTGTACAACACCATTGGATGTTCCGAACCACCTTTTGCAAGAACTTCATATCTGAATGATGATGAGGTTTTTTCATCAAATATTCCATTCTTAGAGAATACTGAGAAGGCATCAGCATCAAGCACCTCTGCCCATTTATAACTGTAATATCCGGCTGCGTAACCACCAGAAAATATATGACTGAACTGAGAACTCATCAATGTACCTTCAACAATTGGCAGTACTTGAGTATCTTTCCATGCCTCCAACTCAAATTGACGCACATCACCATCAAACTCTTTATTGATAGTGTGCCATGCCATATCCAAATAACAAAAGCTCAACTGTCTCAATGTAGCGTATCCAACGTTGAAATTAGCAGATCTACGAATTTTCTCAATCAACTCAGCAGGAATTTTCTCACCTGTCTTATAATGAACGGCAAAGCCGTCAAGATACTCCTTTTCAAATGCCCAATTTTCCATCAACTGTGAAGGCAACTCAACAAAATCACGATAAACATTTGTTCCTGCCATACTTTCGTATGTTGTATTGGCAACCATGCCATGGATTGAATGACCAAACTCATGAAGGAAAGTAGTCAACTCATCAAAGGTCAACAAAGACGGAGTTGAGTCTGTTGGCTTCGTAAAGTTCATTACGATAGAAATCTGTGGACGATGGTCAACACCATTTGCATCCTTGCTCTGGCATTTGAACTCTGTCATCCAAGCACCGCTCTGCTTGCCATCCCTTGGATGAAAATCTGTATACAAAACCGCCAAGAAAGAACCATCCTTATCCAAAACATCAAAAGCCTCAACCTCTGAATGATAAACAGGAATATTCGGATTCTTCTTGAACTGAAGTCCGTATAACTTCGTAGCCAAACCAAACACGCCTTTCTTAACATGCTCCAACTCAAAATAGGGCTTCAATAATTCGTCGTTTATACTGTATTTCTCGTCTCTTAATTTATTAGAATAGTAAGACCAATCCCAAGGCATGATTTCAAAATCAGCCCCTTTACTCTTAGCATATTCCTTAACCTCATTCACTTCAGCAATAGCCGTAGGTTTGTAGGCTACCAACAAATCTTTCAAAAGTTTGTAAACGTTCTGCTTATTCTCAGCCATACGTTTTTGAAGAACGTAAGAAGCATAATCCTCAAAACCAAACAACTTGGCAATCTGCAATCTGCAGTTGACCAAATCTTTCAAAACCAGTCGGTTGTCTAACTCTCCCACCATGGCTTTCGTATTGTAAGCCACATACAACTCCTTACGCAAATCACGATTATCAGCATACTTCATGAATGGCACATAGCTTGGATAAGATAAATTGAACATCCAGCCTGTTTCACCTTTCTGCTTTGCCATTGCAGCAGCTGCATCTTTTATATCTTGAGGCAATCCCGCAAGTTTAGACTCGTCGGTAACAACCATTTGATAGCTATTGGTTGACTTCAATAAATTCTGTTGGAATTGAAGATCCAACAAACTGCATTTCTTGCTTAATTCGCGGTATTTTTCTTTATCAGCTGCATTCAAATTGGCACCACGCTTAACGAATGCATCGTATGTGTTCTCTAAAAGAGTCTTCTGTTCTACTGTTAGATTCAAAGAATCTTTCTCTTCATAAACAGCCAATACCCTTTTGAATAGTTTCTCATTAAGATAGATGTTGTTGCTGTGTTCTGTCTCCTCTGGAGCAATTACATTGGCAATACTATCCATAGCATCTGAAGTCTCAGCATTCATAAGATTATAAAATGCATATTGAGGTTTTGACAATGCCTGACCTGAACGTTCGAAAGCTTCAATTGTATTTTCAAATGTAGGTATTTCTTTATTTTCTGCAATTGCCTGTATCTCTTGATCATGCAACTGCATTCCGCGACGCATTGCTGGCAAATAATCATCCGTTGTTATTTGATCAAACGGAATCGTGTTATGTGGAGTTTGATACTCTTTTTCAAAAACCTCTCCAAAACTATTCTTCTTCGTCTCCATACATGAACCTAATAATAATACAGACATTAAATATATTTCTAACCTCTTCATTTTGGGCAATCAATTAATAATTAACAAATGTAGTTTAAGCATTCTCTTTCTGCAATAAAAGCAAACTTTGATATGATTTTTTGATTACTTTTAAAGAGCTTTAGCCTATATATCTTTTACTAATTTATTTCTACTGACCTTGCACAATGTTTTCCTTATTCCGCAAGAATAATCCCATAGAGGAGCAAATTCTTCCCTTTTCTCTAATCCAAAATTCTCCGAACCATATGTATCTATCATATCAAAGAATCTAGATACAGTTATCTTATTTATATCCAAAGCCGGTTGATAGGTTATACCGTTATCATTCGGATTGACCGTCTCAACCAAAATTTTTGCACGACAAAGCTTATTTGTCATCACCGTAACCAAACGTAATGGAATTTTATAATCATTAGACAATTGCGCTATGGTGAGAGGATCCTCTCCTTTTTCAAACCTTTTTATCACAATCTGTGTAATGGCCAACATCACAAATTCATAATATCGGTGACTGATGGTCTTCACATCCTTCTCAAATTCAAAATTACGCACACTCTGCCCAGCGAACGAAATCTCGGCTCCAAACAGAACGATGAACCACGATATTTGGATGAACAACATCAACAAAGGTAACGCTGCAAAACTTCCGTAAACGGCATTGTAGTTGGTAGCCCAAGACTGTCCGAACATATACAAATACCTGAATATCTGAAAAGCACCACCTGCAACTAAACCTGCAACCGCTGCGTGTACAAACTTCACTCGCGTATTAGGCATGATTATGTAAAGCATCGTAAAGACAAGCCATGTAATGACGAACGGAAGAATCATCAAAACAGTTTTCAATGCCGGACTGATAATGTACGAACCGTCGAACTGCGTAATGACATGCTTAAAATAGAATGACAAACCGCTTGTGATGATAATCAAGAACGGAACAAGAATCATCAATGAGATATAATCCGTAAATCGACGCACAAAGGTTCTGTTCTTTTTAATCTTCCAAATCTCATTGAATGAAATTTCAATCTGAGTAAATACATTCAAGACAGACCAAAGCAAAAAGCAGATACCAATACCTACGAAAATTCCACCTTTGGCATGATTCAGATACGACTCCACCATCCGGAATAGCAGTTCAATGAAATTACCCTGTGCAGGAAATTTCTCTGCCAAAACCTTTATAATGATATTATCAAATCCAAAACCTCTGGATATACCGAATATGAATGCTAAAATGGGAATAAGAGCAAACATTGAATAGTAGGTCAATGCAGATGCCCTAATATTCATTCGTCCTTTCACAAAGCCACGGATAGACAACATGACAGTCTTCAAGAAAAGGACAAAAAAACCATGTTTTCCCTTTTCGTTGTACACTGCTATACGCCAAATATCTATAGTGATAAACTTTATTTTCTCAATAAAGAACCGAATAATATTATTCTTCATATTATAACATTTTGGAAATCAAGGTGATCTAACAGAAAAACAGAAAGAAAACTCTCAACTTCATTCAAAAAAAAGAATCAAACAACGAATATATTTCTTCGTTAAAGTCTGCTATTTCAAATATATTCAAAGAAAAAAGATAGTAGGCGTATAAGCCGAGTTCTGTATCCGGCAAGCCGGATGTTTGTCATTAATCTAGGACTTATGTCACCACAAGCCTCAAGCAATCTACCCCCCGACATCGGACGAGCAATCCTACGTGCGTCGGTATACATGATCTTACAACCCATGATTCATACAGCTCCTGGTGTTACCATCAGGACTGGTGGTCTCTTACTCCACCTTCTCACCCTTACCAGCAAGCTGGCGGTTATTTTCTTCTATGGTTCTTTGCCCTCACGGACAACTTCCCGTTAGGAAGCATGGTGCTCTATGTTGCCCGGACTTTCCTCTGACATAAATGCCAGCGACAAACCCGCCTACTATCAGACAACAAAGATAATCTTTTAGCAGTAATCAAACAACAACAAGAGATAAGATAGAACCCTCTTTTATCAAAAAAATAATGATTTTCAACCTATAATTATAATCATTCAACATTTCAATGGAAAAAAAGAAGATTCAACATAAGTTTCATTATAACCAACATGGATGGTTTCCTTAATCTGACATTTTTTCCACGATTCAAATGTTAAAAACACATCAGATAAAATGACAAATTGGCATCAAAAAGCGCAATAAATCTAAGCTCTGTTAATGTAAAATATATTTCTGTTAAATCGTTTTAAATCTACTACTTAAAACATCAGAATGCATACAATTTGTTCGTTATTTAACAAAAATGAGATGAGAAAAGTGTAGTTTTTTATTCTAAGAATAAGACAAACGAAAACATGATCATCCATAAAGAAAAAAACATTTTTAATAAAAAGTAATATATATGAAGCATTTGAAATTTTTCGGGACAATTGTTGCGGTAGCATTATTAAGCGCAGGTGTTTCAGTGTTTTGTTACTCGCAATTAGAGAAAAGGCAACAGAATGTTGTTATTGAAAAAAACAGTCCGGTTCACTTCACCTCAAATATAGGAAGTGTTCCGATAGACTTTACGGAAGCAGCTGAGCTTTCCGTCAATGCAGTCGTGCACGTCATGACGAAATACGAGCCCAAAGAGGCGGAAATGGTTCAAGATCCATTCTTCCAATTTTTCTTTGGAGACAGAAGCCGTATACAGAAACCTCAGCCCCAAGTTGGATCAGGTTCTGGAGTCATATTGACATCAGACGGTTACATTGTCACCAACAACCACGTTGTAGATGGTTCTGACAACATCTCAGTGATCTTAAATGACAAAAGAACATTCACTGCTAAGCTGATTGGTACAGACCCTACAACAGATATTGCATTGTTGAAAGTCGATGCGACAGACCTTCCTACTCTATCTATTGGTAATTCTGATGAACTGAAGATTGGAGAATGGGTGTTAGCAGTTGGTAACCCATTCAATTTGACATCAACAGTTACAGCAGGTATTGTCAGTGCAAAAGCAAGAAGCATCAACATTCTGAATTCCGACATGAAGATTGAATCATTCATTCAGACAGATGCTGCCGTTAACCCAGGCAACAGTGGCGGTGCCCTTGTCAACACAAGAGGCGAACTTGTCGGAATAAACACTGCCATTGCTTCTCAAACCGGTTCGTATAGCGGTTACTCATTCGCCATTCCTGTAAGCATCATGGCTAAAGTGGTAGCCGATTTGAAACAATACGGAACCGTACAAAGAGCTTTGCTAGGTATCTCGATCAACGACATTACAGCAGACTTTGCGAAAGAGAAAAATATAGAAATTTTGGAAGGTGTTTATGTAGCTGATGTGAATGACAAGAGTGCAGCCAGCGACGCCGGAATTGAGAAAGGTGATGTCATCACCCACGTCAATGAGGTTAAAGTAAAATCCGTATCAGAACTTCAAGAGCAGATTGGCAGATACAGACCTGGAGACAAAGTTTCTATTATTGCCAACCGAGATGGCAAAAACAAGAAATTCGAGGTAACTCTCAAGAACAAAATGGGCACTACCAATGTTCTTAAGAGTGGAGGCATGGAAGCATTAGGAGCAAAGTTGGTTCCACTCAACGACAGACAAAAGAACGATTATGGAGTAAGCGGAGGGTTGTATGTGGAAAAAATCGAAAAAGGCGGACGCTTCCAGCAAGCAGGTGTTCCAAAAGGATACATCTTGGTTAAGGCAAACTCAAAAATAGTAAACAGCGTATCAGACTTAGAAGAGATCGTTAATGAAGCAAAACAAAAAAACAGTAAATTTGACGAACAGGCACTTTTCCTTTCAGGCTTCAATCCTGATGGAAAAATAGTCTACTATGCTATCGATTTAAAAGAATAATATATTACAAACAAATTGATAGAAAGGCATTTGGATTTTCAAAACCAATCCAAATGCCTTTTTTAGGTTTTGAATTTTGCAAAAGAATACAGAAAACATGGAATCAGGCAGAACAAAAGTCCTAAAATCTCGAGAAATAATATCAAAACTTAAGCACAAAAAGTTTCAAAACAATAGTTTTTTAACAAAAAAAATTTGTAAATTTGCGTTCCAAACTTTCATTACAAGATGAGACAGCTAAAGATTACAAAATCAATCACAAACAGAGAAAGTGCTTCACTCGATAAGTATCTTCAAGAAATTGGTCGTGAAGATCTTATTACGGTAGAAGAAGAGGTTGAACTTGCGCAAAGAATCAAAAACGGCGACCGTGCCGCTTTGGAAAAGCTAACAAGAGCTAACCTCCGTTTCGTAGTTTCAGTTGCAAAACAATATCAAAACCAAGGTTTAAGCCTTCCGGATTTGATCAACGAGGGTAACTTAGGTCTTATCAAAGCAGCTGAGAAATTTGACGAAACAAGAGGATTCAAATTCATCTCTTACGCAGTGTGGTGGATTAGACAATCTATTCTTCAAGCTTTGGCAGAACAATCTCGTATCGTTCGTTTACCATTGAACCAAGTAGGTTCGTTGAACAAAATCAACAAAGCATTCCAAAAATTCGAACAGGAAAACGAGAGACGCCCATCTTCAGAAGAAATTGCTGATATTCTAGACACACCAGTAGACAAAATTTCAGATGCATTAAAGGTTTCTGGAAGACACATCTCTGTAGACGCACCATTTGTAGAAGGTGAAGACAACAGTTTGTTGGACGTTTTGGTTAATGATGACTCTCCCATTGCAGACAAGTCTCTGATTAACGAATCCCTTTCAAAGGAAATCGACAGAGCATTAGCAACATTGACAGACAGGGAAAGCGAAATCATCAAGATGTTCTTCGGAATTGGTTATCAAGAAATGACACTTGAAGAAATAGGTGAAAACTTTGGTTTGACACGTGAACGTGTACGTCAAATCAAGGAAAAGGCCATCAGAAGGTTGCGTCAAAATTCAAGAAGTAAATTATTGAAAGGATACTTAGGATAAGCATTCTCAATAAAAAAGTAACTAGGCGGATGTCTTTTCGACAGCCGCTTTTTTATTTTCAGACATAGGCAATAAGGATACGCTGTCTGGCTAAACAATTTCAGGGCTCGCGCCTCGCTTGAACCGTAAATCACATATAGTTATGGGTCAGTAGAAATTTAGTGGGGAAAAGCATAAATATTGGCGATACGGAATAGGAAGAACTTCTTATCTACGACCCCACGCAGATTAGCCCTGAAAAGTTTGATTTTCGCATTGAAAGA
>JALNVE010000122.1 GCA_023227695.1 Paludibacteraceae bacterium | reverse complement strand
TTACCGTTCAAGCGAGGTACGAGCGCGTTTAAAACTGTTTAGCCAGACAGTGCGTCACTTTTGGAAGAAGAGCACTCACAGCGGCGGCTCTTTTTGCCTACTTTTTCCAGCTGAAGGGAAAAAGTAGGGCCCGTCCGGCAAGGACATTATAAATCTGTTTATATGTTAAATAATAGCCATAAAAATTATAAATTATTAATTTTCAATATATTAATATTTGTAACCTGACGGCTATGGGGCTCGCACTGGATGGAACGTCCGCCAAGAAATTTGTGCAAATATATTTCCGCACCAAACGTCAGATCAGCAAACCCATTATTCCTGATTTTTGGTTGACCTATAATAGAATCTTTCGTGGTTATAAACTGTCCACTGACTATTTCTCTTGATCTGGAGTACGGAGATGAAAAAGCCCCAATGGTCAATCGGGGCTTCATCATGGCGTTTCTCTTTGTTGTTCTAATCAAGGTTATGTTTTGGGGCAACTTCTCGAACTGTCTGGATTTTTGTTCTTTGTTACCTATATCTTTTAAAAAGTTTCAAAAGAGAATTACTGACAATCTAAAGATCGAAATTATAGGTCGTCTTCACCGTTGGGGAACATTAACGTATCGATATCGTTTTCCAATATCCGACTCTTGACGTTGTTCAGGATATCTTCTTCCGTTACAAATTCTTCGTCTTCCAACATATCAATGTCCTCCTCAATTTGGGTTGCAATACTTTCATAATAGAAACCTTGTTCAACATCGTCAGATGTGTACGACAAGTTGTGATATTTCTCGATGAGATTTTCTAGTTCTGTTCTTTCCATATCCTTAAACTTTAAATTGTGACTTACATCTTTTGTTTTGCTAAAGTTATAATATAATTTTTTATTTATGTATCTTTTTTGTATAAATTCCCATTTTTGATTCCGATAATAAGAACAGATTTTGCCTTTTTTTGTTCTTAATCTCTTTTGTTTTCTAATGTTTGGGGTGTTGAAAAGTTTGAGTGAATTTGATAGAAATAGATTAAATGGTCATCAGATTTGACGCACTAATTGCCATATAAGAATGTATAGCTCGTCTTGTATTTATAGCATGCGCCCCCTTCTGGTCGGTGATCAATTAATTAACTTAATGCTATAACTGAAATTAATCTCATACCAATCGTATTCCCCTAGATTTTTGGAATGGAAACACCTCCATTGTTTCTTTTTGTCAGACATAAACCGAAATTTTCGTAAAATACATGACAAAATGTCAAGCCTTCTGGACGCAATCCCTCTGTATTAGTGTAAAAATGGCAGAAAAAAGAGTGGTTTTGGGTTTGGCACAAATTATGAAGAAGAGTCTGTGTTGAATTAAAACAAAAATATTATAACTAAAAATAAATTTTAAGGAAATGAACATTAAACCATTAGCAGACAGAGTGCTTATTAAGCCAGCCGCTGCAGAGGAGAAAACAGCAAGTGGAATCATCATTCCAGATTCAGCAAAGGAAAAACCATTGAAGGGTGAAGTTCTTGCCGTAGGAAAAGGAACAAAGGATGAAGAGATGGTTGTAAAAAAAGGTGATGTTGTTCTTTACGGAAAATACGCAGGTACTGAACTTGAGTTGGATGGTGAAAAATACCTAATCATGCGTCAGAGCGATATCTTAGCAATTATCTAATAGCTTCGTGTTTCTGAAACAATTTAAAAACAACAAAAATCAAGATTAAAATGGCAAAAGAGATTAAATTCGATATTGATGCTCGTAACCTTTTAAAGAAAGGTGTTGACGAGTTGGCAAATGCAGTAAAAGTAACGCTAGGCCCTAAGGGACGTAACGTAATTCTTGAAAAGAAATTCGGTGCTCCTCACGTAACTAAGGACGGTGTGAGTGTAGCAAAAGAGATAGAATTGTCTGATCCATACGAGAATATGGGTGCGCAGATGGTTAAGGAAGTTGCTTCTAAGACTGGTAATGATGCTGGTGATGGTACAACAACTGCAACTGTTTTGGCTCAGTCAATCGTTTCTGTAGGTTTGAAGAATGTTGCTGCTGGTGCAAATCCAATGGATTTGAAACGCGGTATCGACAAAGCCGTTGTTAAAGTGGTTGAAAGCCTCAAGGCTCAAGCTCAAGAGGTTGGCGATGATAACAGCAAGATTGAGCAAGTAGCTACTATCTCTGCTAACAATGACCATGAGATTGGTAAGTTGATCGCCGATGCTATGGCAAAGGTTAAGAAAGAGGGTGTAATCACTGTAGAAGAGGCTAAAGGATTGGATACAACAGTTACTGTTGTTGAAGGTATGCAGTTTGACAGAGGTTACCTTTCTCCTTATTTTGTAACTAACACAGAGAAGATGGAGGTTGAGTTTGATAATCCTTACATCTTGATTCACGATAAGAAGATTTCATCTTTGAAAGATTTTCTTCCAATCTTGGAAGCAACCGTTCAGACTGGTCGTCCTTTGTTAATCATTGCTGAGGATATCGATGGCGAGGCTCTTACAACATTGGTTGTTAACCGTTTGAGAGGAGCTTTGAAAATTGCTGCTGTTAAGGCTCCAGGATTTGGAGACCGTCGTAAAGAGATGTTGCAGGATATCGCAGTTTTGACTGGTGGTGTCGTTATCTCTGAAGAGAAGGGTATTAAGTTGGAAAGTGCAACGATCGATCTTCTTGGTTCTGCTGATAAGGTTACAATCAATAAGGACAACACAACTATCGTAAACGGTTCTGGAAAGAAAGAGGATATCGCTGACCGTGTTGCTCAGATCCGTGCACAGATCGCAGCTACGAAGTCTGACTACGACCGTGAGAAATTGCAGGAGCGTTTGGCTAAATTGGCCGGTGGTGTTGCAGTTCTTTACGTCGGAGCCCCTTCAGAGGTTGAGATGAAAGAGAAGAAAGACCGTGTTGATGATGCATTGAGCGCAACTCGTGCTGCTATTGAAGAAGGTATTGTTCCTGGTGGTGGTGTTGCATACATCCGTGCTATTGATGCATTGAAAGATTTGAAGGGTGAAAACGAGGACGAGACTACAGGTATAGAGATTGTTAAACGTGCTATCGAGGAGCCTATGCGTCAGATTGTTGCTAACGCAGGTAAAGAGGGCGCTGTTTACGTTCAGAAGGTGAAGGAAGGTAAGGCAGACTTTGGTTATAACGCACGTACAGATAAGTTTGAAAACTTCTTTGCTGCTGGTGTTATTGACCCTGCAAAAGTTACCCGTGTTGCATTGGAAAATGCAGCTTCAATCGCTGGTATGATGTTGACAACAGAGTGCATCATAGCAGAGAAGAAGGAAGACAAACCAGCTGCTCCTGCAATGCCCCAATGGGCGGCGGAATGGGTGGAATGATGTAATTCCCGAATTTCAATTTTTTTCTACATAAAGGGGAAAAGGGGGCTGTGCATTTGCATAGCCTCCTTTTTTTATGCCCCTGTGCAGCAGTAATTGAACCAATTGGGCTAATTAGTTTTTGTCGGTCTTTGTCCGCAAAAACCAAAATAACCTCTATTTTTGTGAAAAACACTGATTATGGTTACTCAAAAAGAATTTTCATTGGAGCCTCATAAAAGAGGTTTTCATCTTATAACTGATGAGGTATTGGAGAAGTTGCCTTCGTTGCCAGCAGCAGGATTGCTTCATCTGTTTATCAAGCATACATCGGCTGCGTTTTCTATCAACGAGAATGCCGATCCGTCTGTGAGAAAGGATTTGGAGGCGATTTTCAATCATATGGTAAAGGAGCGGGAAGAGTATTACAAACACACGTTGGAAGGCCCTGACGACATGCCATCGCATGCTAAAACGACGATTGTGGGCAATAGCATCACCATTCCGATTACAAACCATCATCTTAATCTAGGTATCTGGCAAGGCATCTACCTTTGCGAGTTTCGCTATCATCCTACAGAGCGCCACGTAGTGGCTACGATAATTGAGTGATTGGTTGAATACCAATCTTCCAATTCGATCAATTGATTCGATTAGGGGGGCTTAGAAGCCTATGCAGCCTCATGGCGTTTATGAAACACCTTCAGCAGTTCTTGGTTTACTTTGTCGTCTATCAGGATGTCTTGCTGTTGCACCATTTGGTTGATGGTCATTGGGCAGGCGCCGCAGATGTCCATGCCGATAATCTCGTGTTTGTTCAGTATGATGGAGAGCAGCTTTTTCAGCTCGGAGAGGCGTAGTTTGCCTTGGTCCCAGTTGGTATGCTCGTCTTGCGTGCTCAGCACGTCTTTGTCGACCGAGATGTAGATGGGCAGATTGACATGAGCCGAGGCGAATCTGTTCCAAGTCTCTTTGTGATCTAAAGTCGACTCAGCGTAGATCTTCAATCGGTCGCCGTATTGTTTGCTGACGGCCTCTGATAGTTTTTCGTCAGCACCTATGAGAATTACTTTTTTAAGCATAGGGTTTGTATCCAATGCATCTTTAACCCAGCTGCCGCAAGTGAGGAGACCTTCGAAAATCGAAGGCTGCATGTCTGGATGATGGTCTACAACAACGAGTACGAAAGGATAATTGATCTTGTCTGTCCAAAATTTACTGATATAATGATAGTTACCTGAATCTATAAAGTGAACGCCGTGAGGCGAAAAGTCTGCAATGTGTTGTTCAATCTCTCGGGCGGCATCGCTGTCGCAGAAACAATCAGAACCTTTAATGTCCTGACAGTCTATCCAATTGAAATGTCGATGTTGGTAAAATGTCTCGTATCGATAGACATCGGTGAAGTTTAAAATAGCGTTTCTTTTCATATCAATCCATTTAGTTTTGGGTTTCGTGGTGCAATGATAAAGGTTTCTGTTGTGATGTCCTATTTTTATTCAAACTTTGACATTTATTCTATCTATGTAGTAACTATTTGGCACTACAAATATCGCCTTTTCATTCCACTGGTAACCCGCGGCTAATCGGTTGCTCAGCATTATCCGGTTAAATAACCTTGTTTTTGAGCGAAATTTTGAATCAAATTTTGAACACCCTAGCTTTCAATAGGAAAGGTGACCGTGCGAAACGTAGCACAATTACTGAACGCTTTTATAACTTTCAGTAAATTTCCCCTTTATTCCTCCTTTTCCTCCACGTTTTTACCCTTGTCAGGAGCATTCTCTTTGATGTACTGGCTTGGGGTCATTTCAAACTCTTTCTGGAAGCATTTGCTGAAGTATAGAGGGTCGGAGAAGCCTGACTCGAATGCGGCATCGGCAATCTTCCATTCGCCCGTCTTAAGCAGCGAAGCAGCCTTCTTTAGCTTGATGTCTTTTATCATGTCAATCGGACTCTGACCAGTAAGCGCCTTGAACTTTCTGTAAAGCTGTACACGGCTCACGCCAATCTCTTGAGCTATGAACTCAACGGAGAGCTGAGGGTCGGAGAGGTTCTTCTCGATAATGGAGACAACATCCTCTAGGAACTTGTCGCTCGGAGCAGTCGGCATCTGCAAGTCTGGTTCGCAGATCATCTGACGTTTGATGTAGTCTTTATAGAGTGCTCTGTTCTTCAAAAGTGTTCTGACTCTTTCCTGCAAAACCTGTTTATTGAAAGGTTTGGTGATGTAGTCGTCAGCACCTTTCTGCAGACCTGTAATCTGCTGCTGAGGAAGATTTCTTGCCGTCAGAAGGATGAGCGGAATGTGGTTTGTGAGAGCATCGGTCTTCACCAAACGGCACAACTCTTCGCCGTCCATTTCAGGCATGGTTACGTCGCTGATGATGATGTCCGGAATCTGTTCTTTGCACTTCTGCCAACCAATTTTTCCGTTTTCTGCTATCTTGACATCAAAATTTGGCGAGAAAATGTCGTTGACATATTGCGCTATGTCTTGGTTGTCCTCAACTATCAGTAAAATAGGCTTTTCTGCTCCGTTTGCCTCTTCAATATCTGTTGCGAAGTTATGTTTTTCAATATCTATATTATCTACTTCGCATGTTTGATCCTTCGTATTGTCGGTGAGGATGACGTCTCCGGCTGGGAATGAACAGAAGAAGGTAGAACCCTTTCCCGGTTCACTTTCAACCGTTAGAGTTCCGTTGTTTTTCTCAATGAAATCCTTGCAAATGACAAGTCCCAAACCGGTTCCTTTTTCGTTGTTGGTTCCCAATCGGCTTTGACCTCTCTTGATGGAGAAAAGTTTCTCCAACTGCTCTGCCGACATACCTATTCCGTTATCGGAAATGGCAATCAGAATGTGGTTGTCTTTCTCTTCGGTTGATATCTTGATGGTGCCATTCTCGTAAGTGAACTTTATGGCGTTTGAGATCAAGTTTCGCATCACGGTGCTTATCATCAACGGGTCAACATGGTGCACGGTCCTGTTGGCCTTTAAATCGGTCTCTATCACGATGTTTTTCTTGAATGCCATCTCATTCTCCAAAGTAATGGCCTCTGATAGAATACGGTTGATGTCGGTATCCTGCCAATCGAAGTGGAGCGTGTGTGACTGGGAGGTTGCCCAGTTGAGCAACTGCTCGAGCAATGCATGTATGTTCTTTGACGAGTCAAATATACGGCTGATATAGTCCTTCTTATTCTCCTCTTTCAGAGTATCGAAACGCTCAATGAGAAGTTCGGCAACGCCCATCAGTACGTTGATAGGGTTACGCAAGTCGTGCGCGATGATGGAGAAGAATTTGTCCTTGGTATTATTGAGTTCGCTCAGCTCTTTGTTCTTCTCGGTCAACTCGGAGGTTCGCATTTCTACGGTTGCTTCCAACTTGCGGTTACGTTTCTGAATCTGTCTGACTCTGTATTTGAACAGAATGAAGATGCCGATAACGCCAATTATGCCAATGCCTAGATAGAACCACCACGTCATCCACCAAGGTGGTCTGACTTTGATGATCAGGCCATCGCCATTTGTTCCATAAACACCGTCGGGCTTGGTTGCTTTGATAAGCAGTACGTAGGTTCCAGGCGAAAGGTTGGATAGCGTGATTCTGCGGTCTTTTCCGAGAGAAATCCAGTTGTCGTTCAAGCCTTTCAGCTGATAGGAATACAAGAGAGCTTTCGGGTTAGAGAAGTCTAGTCCTGCAAAATCGAACGAAATGACGGCGTTACTATAGTCGAGATAGAGCGTGTCTGTAGTCTCGATAGACTTCTTTAGAACGCTTGTGCTGTCTTTCATCTCCTGTAGTTCATAGTCCATGTAGAGGTTCTCTATCACTACGCGTGGCACGTAAGGAGACGACATCAGACTGTCTGGGTCGAACATGACGAATCCATAGATTCCTCCAAATAAAATTTTTCCTGATTTCGTTTTGAATCCGGCATTGAAGGAGTAGTCGTTTTCACCCAAACCTTCGTCTTTCGAGAAGTTGGTTACTTTTTTTGTTGAGGGATTGAAGCGCGTCAATCCAATGACTGTACTGATCCAAAGGTTCTTGTTGTCATCTTCGACCACGCTTCTCACATCTTTCGGCAGTCCGTATTTCTCTGAGTAGTTGACGAAAGAGTCGTCTTCTTCGTACTTTACAAGTCCTCGGTTGGTGATGATCCAGATGTTGTTCTTACTGTCTTCCATCAAAGAGAAAGTCTGGTCACTGCTGATGGATTTCGAATTACCGTTCTCGTAACCGTAGGTATGAAGCTTTTTGCCGTCATACATATAGAGGTGGAAGTAGGAGGTCATCCAGATTCTACCTTTGCTGTCTTTGTGCAAAGAGTTACACCATTTAGGTACACTCAAATCGAAAGGAGCACCTTTATCTTTTCCTTTGTAAAATTGGACTTTGCTACTAAGATTTTTGTATAGATAAATACCAGAACCATTGGTTGCAACCCAAAGATTGTCATTGTCTTTGAGCAAGCATTTTATCTCTTTGTTTTCTAATTCTTTGTTGTTGATAGGGCATTCAGGATAGGAGATGACTCTTTTGTCCAAATAGTTGTAGATGGAGACGCCGCCTTTCCATGTGGTGATCCAATACTCTTTGTCGCTGATTTTCTGGATGTTTGTAATGGCATCGGTTGGCAAACCGCTGTTTCGGTTGACGAACGTAACCTTCTCAGTCTGAGGGTTGAAAAGACAAATGCCGTTACCGTCAGAACCGATCATGATGTTACCGTCCTGAGTCTCAGCAAAGGAAAGAATTCGCTTTGCCATGATGCTGGTTTTGCCGTCTTCAAAAGAGTTGAATGTTCGGAATTGATTGGTGAATTGGTTTAGGCAGAAGATACCGTCGCCCAATGTTCCAGCCCAGATGTTTCCTACGTTGTCTTCGGCGATTGTTTGGACCGATATTGGAAACGGCTCCCTCATCGTGTATTTCTGGTTGACGTAACGCACGAAATATCCTTTTTCAGGGTCGTATTTGTTCAGATAACCGTTTTCGCAAGCAACCCAAATAATTCCGTTCTTGTCGCAGATTATGTCTGCTATCGTATTGCTTCCTAAACTGTTATCGTTTCCTATTTCATTTTTTTTGGTGGAGAAGGTCATCTCTTTTGTGTTCAGAATGGAGACACCGTTGTCTGTTGTTCCAATCCAAAGATTTCCTTGCTTGTCGATAGCCAACGTTCTTAGGTTGTCGCTGGCAATGGAGTTTTTACCCGAATTGTGTCTGAACACCTCAAACTTGTCTGTCTTAGCGTTGATTCTGACAAGTCCTTGGTCTTTTGTTGCAACCCATATCTGTTGATTTTTGTCGACCTCTATGCCATAAATAAATGAGCATGGCACAATCCATTTCGGATTTTCGCTTTCGTTAGCGTAGTGTTTGTCGATTTTTTTCGCAACAGGGTCAAACAGGTAGAGACCTGTATTGGAGGCAATCCACAATTTATTATTTCCTGCATCCTTTATGTCGTAGACATTGACGCTGTTGAAGAAGTTGTGGTAGTTGTCGAACTGGTCTATGACTTTGTCGTATTTTGACAGACCGTTATTGGTTCCGACCCATAGATTTCCGCTTTTGTCCTCGTGC
>JALNVE010000121.1 GCA_023227695.1 Paludibacteraceae bacterium | reverse complement strand
TAAAGTTTTCCCATAATGAATCCAGATTTCTCGTTTTCTGTTTTGTGCGTAATAAGGAAATTGGAAGGCTTGTTCTTGTTGAAGAAGTCATCCAATATTACCTTCGTTTGGTTCTTGCTGTGTACATCACTGCTGTTGGGTAATGTGAGTTCTACATTCGAATTCATCATTGAAACTAACACAGTGGTGTTGCCATCGCCTAAAGCTTCTTGAATCTGTGATTGCCTATCGCTTTGCGATTTGGCTGAGCAATTAAAAAAAGAGACTGCCCATACGAGAAATATCAGAAATACGTTTTTAGCCATTTTTTTGTTTAGAATAAGAGACCTTATTCTGAAACTTACAAAAACAATACCAAAAACATCAGTACTTAAATTGTATTAATCTCGTATCTTTGCAGAAACTCATTTTTTTTGTCCGTTTCAAACTCTTGTCATAGGAGAAGAGTCTTGGGCTAATAAAAACCTTTTTTATAAAAAAGGTAACTAAAAGAAACTCCAAAGATTAAGAAGATGAAAGTAATCCTTTTAACGGTAGGCAAAACTAACGAAATATCTTTAAAAAACGCAATTTCCGAGTATCAAAAAAGATTGAAGTTTTATCTGCAGTTTGAGATAGAGGAGATTCCCGAATTGAAAAACACGAAGAGCCTTTCCGAAAATATCCAGAAACAAAAAGAGGGAGAGCTGATTCTCAAATCTGTTGCGGATCAGGACGAGGTGATTTTGTTGGATGATAAGGGAGCGGAATATACTTCCCCGCAGTTTGCTTCCTTTATGGAAAAAAAATGGCGATGGGTGGCAAACGGCTCTTTTTTGTGGTGGGAGGCCCTTATGGTTTCAGTGACGCGGTTTATGCTCGTGCGAATGGTAAACTGTCTATGTCGAAGATGACTTTTTCTCATCAGATGATTCGCTTGATATTTACAGAGCAGTTGTATCGTGCTATGACAATTCTTCGTGGAGAACCTTATCATCACGAATAAGTAGGCATGAATTTTGTTGTCTTTTCTAACGGTTATTTTAACGGTATGTGTGGAAAATGAAATTTTCTAAGTTAGTGACGAGAAGACGCATGTTCTTCTTCTTGATATGCTTCGTTTTATCTTTAGCGTCCGCTATTGTTTTGGAACAGTTCTACTACAGAACGTCCCAATTGGTGATGGATATTGAGGGTTTTTCTAACGTGTTGCATGCCAAAGAGAAACTTGCTTCTGATGTACTTCATAACATAAGGACGACCGTCACCAAAGAAAATGTGGCTGTGCTTTATGATGATGTAAGCCTCTATGAAACTTCCGAAAATAATGATTTGTCTTTTATGGTTTATGAGGGCGATGAGTTGCTCTTTTGGTCGAACGATATTGTAGACGTTTCCAATGTAGATAAATTTCCTTTCAAAAAAAGTTTCTTTTTAAAGACGAACAATACCTATTGTGAGTGTATTCAGTTATTTCATAAAAAGTATAGATATGTTGCTCTGATAAAGATAAAGGATAACATTTACCCGAGGCGAAATAGTATGAACAATCACTATGCAAAGGGCTTTGATGTTCCTGGAAATGTAGTGATTGCAGATGAAACAGACAAATCTGTATGCCCCATTTATGATAAAGATGGTCAGTTTCTGTTCTCGTTGGTCAAGACGCCCATCAATCATTATGACGGATACTTGCATTGGGGTAGCGTTGTTTGCTGGCTGATTGCGCTTCTTTCCCTCTTCTTTTTGATTTATGGAGTCTTCAGGAAGTATAAGGAAAAGGTGCTCTATCTTCCTGCATTCTTGTTCATATCGGCAATAATGTTCTCTTTCCTTTATATTTTCTCTACTATCAAGGTGCCAGAAATTCTTTTCTCAGGAAAGATTTTTTCTCCTGATTATTATGCATCAACTTTAGCACCATCTTTTGGACATTTGGTGCTTTACACCATGTTCATTTTCGCATGCCTTGCGATAGGTTATCGTAGGGTTTATGTGAACTTCTCTATGTTGAGATATGTGGAGAATAAAAAGAAGTTTTTGACATTTGCTTTGCAGCTGTTCTCCTCGTTGCTTTTCTTTGCATTTTATTATTTGTCCATAAATCTGGTCTATAATTCAGGTATGGACGTGGCCGTTGTCTCTGTTCGTGAGATGTCAGAAGGTACGCTCTCTTCTTTATTCCTCATTATTACTTGGTTCTTCTTTTGGGGATTGATAAATGGAAAATTGAGGAAACTGTACGATGATGATTTTGTTTCATTGAATAGGATCTTCTTTTCACGTCTGCTCCTAATGGCTATTTGGATAGTCGTTACTTTGATTTTTGGAGCCAAGGTGGATGTGTTTGTCCTTCTGTTCTTCTTCATCATAACATTCTTTGTTGATATTTATAAGCATTTTTATAAAAAAACCACATTCTTATATCTTACAGTTTTGGTGTTATTACATATCTGTATGATTGTGGGCTTCTGTTTCTTACATAGTGAGCGTAGTAATCGAATGAAATACTTTACTATGACTGAAAACTTGGCTTCGGGAATCTCTGTTTCGCAAGATCGTACTGCAGAGGCAGTGATGAGAACCAAGAATCCGGACATTAAGAACGATAGGGACATTCAGCAGTTAATGACAGACTCTTTAAATCCTATCTCTTCGGATAAGATTGAGGAGATTATTCGGAATAAATATTTCGATCGTTTATTGAGCAAATATGATATTCGCACACAGGTTTGTTATAAAACGGAGGATATCACTTTACGAAAAGGTGTTTATGGAGATGTGATTAATTGTTCGCCTTCTTTCATAAAAGAAAAGTGTATTGCATTGGATAATACGAACTTCTATCTGAACACGGATGAGTTGGTGTCTTTAAACTATATTGCAGTTTTTTATTATGGAGATTATGTATTATATGTGAAGTTCTTTCCAAATGTCTATTACAACAGAATCAGTTTCTTTGAACAGATGCTTCTTTCAAAAGAGGATGTTCATAATCTGAAGCTCTCTTTGGCTAAGTATATAAAGGATGAATTGTTGTTCGTCTCTGGCGATTATCATTATCCAAATTCTTTTAACTGGCTTCCTAAAGAGCAGAAGAATGATCGTTTCGTGTATGAACAGAATGGTTACGAACATTATGTGTATCGTGCAGATAAAGACTGTATTGTGATTGTGAGCAAAGAAAGATCGCAAAGCTATGCATACGTAATTATTGTTTCCTACCTCTTCTCTTTCTATTTGTTGGTCTCTCTAGCTGTGATGGGAGTTTTTAGAATGAGGGAGAGAAAGACAGCAAAGTCTTTACTTTCGAGAATGCAGGCGATGTTTGTCATACCATTGTTGTTTTCTTCTGTGGTTTTGGGTGCAATTTCTGTTTCTTACTTCTTGATTCAGTACAAGAAAAAACAGATTGGAGAATTGAGCATGAAAGCTAATTCTGTCCAGCAGAACCTGCAGGAGAGATTGGGTGAGAGTGAGAGTTTTACGGATGTGCCGATTGAGGATCTGAACTTGATGCTTCGAGATGTCTCCAACTTGTTCCATATCGATATTATGCTGTATGATAAGAAAGGTGTGCTTTATTCTTCATCTCGAACTTCATTCAATCTTTATGGCGACAGAGCGGGGACTAATCTAATGTCTCCTCAGGCAAAATTTACGGATGAGGCTGAATCGTTTCATGAGGAGAATAAATTAGGCGTTGATTATTTGGCTTATTATGTTCGTGCTTATAATCGAAAGAATGTTCAGGTAGGTTATGTCAAGTTGCTCTCATCTACGGCTGCAACGCAGGTCAAAAATGATATGATGAATATTTTGGTTGTGATCGTTGATATTTATCTGATTATTATGATGCTGTCCATCTTTGTGATCTGGATGATGAACCGAAGAATGACGAAACCAATTGCGATGATGGCTGAACGTTTTAAAGAGATCAAGTTGACGGGCCAGAATACCAAGATTGAGTATAAATACGAAGATGAGATTGGTCAGTTGGTGCGTCAGTATAACCAGATGGTAGACGAGCTGATGGTCAGTGCTGAGAAGTTGGCCAAGTCTGAGCGTGAATTCGCTTGGCGCGAAATGGCGCGTCGTATTGCCCATGAAATCAAGAATCCGTTAACGCCAATGAAATTGAGCGTTCAACAGGCAATCCGTAAACGTACTTTAGATCCTGAAAATTTTGATGAATATTTCAAAAAGACCAGTCAGGTCTTGATTGAACAGATAGATAACCTTTCGCGTATTGCATCGGAGTTCTCAAATTTTGCTAAAACAACGCAGGGTGTAATTGAAAAAATTGATATTGTAGAGAAAATTTCTTCTTCAGTTGCTCTTTTCGAAAACAATGCCGAAGAGGTTCAATTTGCTCTCGATTTGAATGGAGTTGAACATGCTTATGTGATGGCAGACGGGAAACAAATGTTACAGGTGTTCAATAACTTGTTCCGAAATGCCATTCAAGCTATTCCGGAAAATAGACAGGGTAAAATCAATGTCTCTTGTTTAGAAGAGAATGACTGTGTATTAATAAAGGTGCAGGATAATGGTTCCGGCGTACCTGAACAGAATAAGGAGAATCTTTTCTTACCTAACTTTACTACAAAGACGAGTGGAATGGGCTTAGGTCTTGCTATTGTGAAAAATATCATTAACTCTGTAAATGGAACTATTTGGTTCGATTCAGTAGCAGGTGTAGGATCTACATTTTACATTAAGTTGCCGTTGCACAAATCGTGATGTCAGATAAATTACCGCAATAAAAAAGTAGAAGAGGAAAACAATAGTAACCGAAAAGAAGCGTTTTAATTAATAAATAATGATTTGCTTTGTGGAACAGATTCTCTTATTTGTAAAGATGTTTACAAATTTGTATTTTTGAGAATTCAATTTCAATTGAAAATGTAAAGGGTTGCTTTGATGCGTAAAGAACCTAACATTCTATAAATATGTTGATTTCGTCTTTTATTCTTAGATAAAATTTATTTCATGAGATATTTCTTGATATCAGTTTTCTCCTTTTTAAGCACAATGGTTGGACTTTGTGCTTCCAATGAGTCTGTATATAAGTTTGTGACATTACCTAACTCTTCTGCTGTTTCGGCGTTGGGTGGCACAAATATCTCTTTGCAGAATCAGGATCTAAATCTTGTTTTCCAAAATCCGGCTCTTTTGTCAAACGAGATGAACAATGATCTCGTTTTTAATTATATGAATTATATTTCTGACGTAAATTTCGGTTCTGCAGGATATTCTCATAATATTGACAGCTTGAGTGCTTGGGCTATAGGAATGACGTACGTGAACTATGGTTCGTTTGATGGTTATACAAAAGATGATGTGTCAACAGGCGAATTCTCTGCCGGAGATTTTGCTTTGAGTGCCGTGTACTCCCGTAAGTTGTTTGATAGAATAAGAGCAGGTATAACTTTGAAACCAGTTTATTCTTACATGGACACATACAACAGTTTTGGTGTGTTGGTTGATGTGGGTGCCGTTTACTATGATAAAGAACACGATTTCTCGACCGGTTTGACATTAAAGAATGTGGGTGTGCAGATTAACGGTTATTATTCGGAAGAAGATTCTCAACATCGTGAAGACATGCCTTGGGACTTGCAGTTCGGTGTGACTAAACGCTTGGCTCATGCTCCGTTTCGATTTTCTTTGACATTGGTTGATTTGAGTAATTGGAATTTGGATTATAATCGAGAAAAGACAAAGACTTCTTTGTCTTCATTGGCTACAGAAAGTGATGATGATGATGAAATCGGTTGGTTCGACATGACGATGCGTCACATTCTTGTTGGCGTGGAGTTTATTCCTACGAAAAACTTTTATGTGATGGCTTCTTATAACCATCGTCGAAATAGAGAGTTCTCTTTGGAGGATAAAAAATCCATCAACGGTCTCTCTTTTGGTGCGGGTTTGTATGTCTATAAGTTCAATTTGGGTTTTGCATATTCACAATATGCGGCCGCAGGAAACACTTTGACATTCTCTATCGGCACGTCATTGGACTCATTTAAATGAAATTAGTATGGTTGATGACAAAGATGAGAGTCATTGTCTTTTTCCGTTATTTAATGTATCTTTGAGACGAAAAAATAACATTTGAGGAGTATGTGTAGTCGTATGATTGCCGTCTCAGTTTATTATACACGTTATGAAAAAAATTATAGTGGCCATAGATGGCTTTTCCTCTTGCGGAAAAAGTACCATGGCTAAAGATTTGGCAAAGGCAGTTGGTTATGCTTATGTTGATAGTGGTGCTATGTATAGAGCAGTTACTCTTTTTTGCCAAAAACGCGGTTTGATAAAAAACGATGTGGTTGATGAAGAGGCGTTGAAGGTTTTGATTAAAGACATCTGTATCGAGTTTCGTCTGAATAAGGAGACGAAAAAGAATGAGACATTCCTAAATGGCGAAAATGTAGAGAACGAAATACGCTCATTGACTGTGTCTAATCAGGTGAGCATCGTTAGTGCCGTTGGTTTTGTTCGTAAGGCAATGGTTCTTCAGCAACAAGCTTATAGTAAAGACAGAGGTGTAGTGATGGATGGCCGTGACATTGGTACGGTTGTTTTCCCGGATGCCGAATTGAAGATATTTTTGACAGCTTCTCCAGAAATTAGAGCTCAACGAAGATATGACGAGTTGAAGCAGAAGGGCCAGGAGGAGAGTTACGAAGCTATTCTTGATAACGTAAAGAAAAGAGACTATATCGACCAAAATAGGGCAGAAAGTCCTTTGCGCAGAGCAGAAGATGCTGTGCTTCTCGATAATGGAAACATGACGATTGATGAGCAGAAACAATGGTTGCTTGATCGTTTTTCTGAAACATTGAAGAGAGTGAACAATGGAAATTGAAATTGATTCTGATTCCGGATTTTGCTTTGGAGTGACTACCGCTATCAATAAGGCGGAAGAGGAACTTCTTAAAGAAGAACCTCTCTATTGTTTGGGCGATATTGTCCATAACAGTATGGAGGTGAATCGTCTTTCCAAAAAGGGATTGAAGACGATTGATCATAACCAGTTCTTTCAACTTCGTAATGAGAAGGTGCTTCTTCGAGCACATGGCGAACCGCCATCAACTTACGAGATAGCAAAGGAAAACGGAATAGAAATCATTGATGCTACATGTCCTGTAGTGTTGAATCTTCAAAAAAACATAAAAAAGGCTTACTTGAGCAGCAATACTGAGGATACTCAGATTGTCATTTACGGAAAGATAGGCCATGCCGAAGTAAATGGTCTGGTAGGACAGACCGAAGGTCATGCTATCGTGATAGAAAGTCTGGACGATTTGAACAAAATAGATTTCACGAAAAAAATAAAGCTTTTTTCTCAAACAACAAAATCTATTGGGAATTTTGATCAAATCGTAGAAAAAATCAAAGAAAATATAACAGATTGTAAAAATTTTGAATTTAATGATACTATTTGCCGACAGGTAGCTAACCGAATCCCTAAAATAATTAATTTTGTCTCCAAACATGAACTTGTTTTCTTTGTGAGTGGGAAAAAGAGTTCAAACGGCAAGGTGTTATTAGACGAATGCAGTAAGATTAATTCCAACATTCATCTGATTTCAGATTTGGAAGAATTGGATTTTTCTCTTTTGGAAGGAGTGAATACGGTTGGAATTTGTGGCGCTACTTCGACTCCTAAATGGTTAATGGAGGAACTCAAGAGTAAGATAGAACGCTATCTTCAAAATAAGAAAGCTTAGTCAATCAAAGAAACATGTTTCCCTGAGATTTATTTCTCGATGATAAAATAATAAGAGTGTCATTCATTGTGTAACTTAAAAACGCAATATATTATGTATGAGGTTAAATGTATTGGAATATTAACGTCAGGAGGAGATGCTCCGGGCATGAACGCTGCTATACGAGCGATAACTAGAACCGCCATTTATCATGGTATTGCAGTGAAAGCTATTTATAGAGGATATCGTGGCTTGATAACCAATGAGATAACCGATTTTAAGACGCAGAGCGTAAGTAATATCATCCAACAAGGTGGCACCATTTTGAAGACTGCTCGTTGTATGGAGTTCAAAACTCCAGAAGGTAGAAAACAGGCTCATGATAATATGGTCGCTGCTGGCATCGATGCTTTGGTTGTTTTGGGTGGTGATGGTACTTTCACAGGAGCACGTATTTTTGGTCAGGAATATAGCATTCCGATTGTAGGTGTGCCTTGTACCATTGATAATGACCTTTTCGGAACTGATTATACTATTGGATATGATACGGCATTGAACACTATCATTCAATGTGTCGATAAAATACGTGATACGGCTAACTCTCACGAACGTTTGTTCTTCATCGAGGTGATGGGTCGTGATGCTGGTTTCTTGGCTTTGAACTCTGCTTTGGCATCGGGTGCTGAGGCTGCCATTATCCCGGAAATCGTAACGGCTGTTGATCAGTTGGAAGAGTTAATCGAAAATGGTTTCCGTAAATCAAAGAACAGTAGTATTGTAATCGTAGCAGAGAGTGATATTACGGGTGGTGCTTTGGGCGTTGCTGAGAGATTGAAGAAGGAACATCCGGAGTACGATGCAAGAGTTTCTATTTTGGGTCACGTGCAAAGAGGTGGTTCTCCAACTGCTGCAGACCGTATTTTGGCCAGCCGTTTGGGTTCTGCTGCCATTGATGCTTTGCTTGACGAACAGCGTAGTATCATGGTCGGTATAGTAAATGATGAGATCGTTTACGTTCCATTTAACAAGGCAATTAAGGATGAAAAGGAACTAAATCGTTCTGTTCTTGATATCTTGAGAATCTTGTCTATTTGATTCTCATTAGAGACGATATATCTTTGAGGCTGTGTCTAACAAGGCACAGCTTCTTTTCTGTTCATATTGTCACGTCCTGAAATAGCGTTACAACAAAAAAGTAACGAATATGAAAGGAAAAGAAAGACAGTACGTTAGACGTTCACAAAAAGACTACCCGATGAGCTTTAAGCTTGCGG
>JALNVE010000120.1 GCA_023227695.1 Paludibacteraceae bacterium | reverse complement strand
CTTACTACCGCAAGCTTAAAGCTCATCGGGTAGTCTTTTTGTGAACGTCTAACGTACTGTCTTTCTTTTCCTTTCATATTCGTTACTTTTTTGTTGTAACGCTATTTCAGGACGTGACATATATACGCAAAAAGAGGCCATATCAATACTGACACAGCCTCTTTCTATCTTATCAAAAATCCTATTAAATCCTTTCTGCGGCTGTTTTCAAAACCCACCCAGTTGTTCCGTCTTCCAATTGGATTTCAAGCCACTTATTTCCAAAATCGCTCGTTATCTTAACCTTTGTTCCTTCATGTAACAAGAAAATATCCTTTCCACTGTTGTCTGGCGAACTCTTTACAGTTACAGACGGAGCAAATATGATAGCATATTCATGTGAAGTAAATCGGCTCTTAGATCCAGCTGAAAAATACATTGAAACGAAGCAGAAGACAAAAAGAACAATTCCACAGAAGAATGCAACCTTCTTTAATGATGCCACACTAGAGAAGACGAACAAACCTGTACAAACCAACATCAAGATAAAGCTAACAATGCTGATATAAGCCCATCCGTTTGAGGTAAACCAATGTTCTATTGACTCTACAATACGCAACAAAAAGAAACGATCAACCTTCTCTATCTTATCAACAGTCTGAGCCTTCGCCATCTCCAAGTTATACTGAGCATCCTGATCATTTGGATTCAAAAGCAAAACACGTTCAAAATTAAGAATTGCAGGTGCTATTTTACCAAGTTTATAATAGGAATTACCTAAATTATAATAAACAGCCGGCGACTCACTTCCTGCTCTCAAAATATCCTCGTACATATTCACCGCATCTTCAAATTTTTCAGCACCGTAAGCTGCATTAGCCTTTGTCAACTGAGAAACATCAGCCGAAGCGAAGACCGCAGTAACTGAAAGAAACGAGAATAAAACGAATACTAAAATATTCCTTTTCATATTTTACTTCTTTATTATTTACGTTTTAATGACACTTAATAATTATTTGAGCATCATTTCTTAACTTCTTGCTCAAGTTTACCAATGATCTCCATTGCTTGAGAATATACACTATTCAACTTGGTTGAACCATCGCCTTCACTTGGCGCAAAACGAGCGAACTCGCATGTATTCAACAACTCCATGAACTCACTGATCAACTGATTTGAAACGTTATGAGAAACAAGTTCACTCTCGATGTTGTCTTTATTCAACTGAGCAACAGGAATGTTTAACTTATCGCTGATATAACCCCACATTGCCTTTAAAACCTCTTCGTAGAACGAAGAATTATTTCCAGCCTTCATACTTTGTTCAGCAGCCTTCAAACGTTTTATAGCCTGTTTGTTGGCACGTTTGTTCTTAACCAAAACAAGGTTTGCATTCTCCTCTACCTGTTTTCTGTAGATGATAAACAACACGATGAAGATGATAAGCGGAATAAGGAACCACAACCAAAAAGCCAATGAACCATATAAGAAGTTGTTCTTTTCATTCAACGTTAAATTCTTTGTGTTGATGAATCGGATATCCTTACCCAACACTTTGACGTTTTCCTTATCAGTATAGTTAGCAATAACACCACCAGTAGATGAAGGCGCGCCCTTTTCGACCGTCAACTTATATTCTGGAGTGGTTAACGTCTTATACTTTTTAGCCTTGACATCGAAATAAGAGAATGAAGTTGCAGGAATAGTAAATTCACCTTCTGAACGTGGTATAGCAATATACTCAATGCTCTTACTTCCTGTCACACCAGCACTTGTTGCTGTTGTCTTTGTGTCAACCTTTGGATCATATACCTCGAAGTCTGGCGGAAAATTCAACACCGGATTCTTGATATATTTGACGTTTCCAGATCCAGATATCTTCATCTTAACACTGATGGCCTCATTTGCCTTTACATGATCAGAAGTTATATTGGAACTCAACTGGAAATTACCAACTGCTCCATTGAAATCGGCAGGTTTCCCATTTTCAGGCAATGGCATGACGTTTACCACCAAACTTGGGATAACAAGGTTTTTCTTAACATCAGCATACGAGCTGAAGAAGTTATCAAAGATGTTTCTGCTTTGTGGACGGTTAACCAAAACTTGAACAACTGCCGTTGCCTTTCCTTTTTCAATCTCGATTGTTCCTGATTTTTGAGGGAACAGAACAAGTTTTCTTAGGACAAATGTTTTGTAGTTCTTTCCGTTTACTACTTCACCTCCATATTTCTGTTCATCAGGAACATCAATCTCTTGAGAAACGAATCCATTGAACTCAGGAAGTTTGATTTCATCAAAGCCTCTGATATTTACACGGTGGTACAATTTGATTGTTGCAATAATCTGTTCCTGCTCGTAAACTTTAGTCTTTGAAAACTCAGTACGAATGAAGATATCATTATCTGATACGCTTACATCAGAAGAAGAATTGCCAGAATCACTATTCGAACGATTATTACTTGCGGTAGGGTTACTCTCTTCTGGCAATACTTTAATGGTAACTGCATTAGACATCACAGTCTTTCCATTCACAATTGCCTTGGAAGGAGAAATCGTAAAAGTTCCCTCTTTCTTTGGGATTAAAACATAAGTATAGGAAATGTTCTCAGAAACAGTAGTCTGACCATTGATCATCGTCACACTCTTTCCTTTTGACACACTCGGACCCATTATCACTTCAAAACCTGAGAGATTAGGCATCTGAATGTTATCAGAACTTCCATTTTTTAGAGAAATGTCCAATCTGAATCTCTGTCCGTTAGCAACCATATTCGGCGCTCTCATAACCAACTGCACAGACTCATTTGCAAAAGCAGAAAGACTGGACAAAACAAAAAATACAAAATATATAAACCCTCGTTTCATATTGTTTTTATATTATGTCACACAGAATTAGACAGACAACTGTTATATCAAAGTCACTGAATATTCCATGTTATTATAGCACTCATTATTACAGCCTACAAAATTAACTAAAAGAATGAATCACCAATCTTTTTCTACTTTATATTTATAAGGAGCTTTCTGCTTCTTACCCTCTTTTTCCTGCATCTTTCTCTCCTCTTCATCTAAAGCGTCAAGAATCTGTTCAGTATTATCATTTTGCATTTGTGGCTGAGGTTGCTGCTGATCTTCTTTCTGCTCATCTTTTTTCTGGTCATCATTTTTTTGCTGCTGTTGCTGTTGTTGCTGTTGTTGCTGATTGACCAACATCTTCTGAGCGTAAGCAAGATTGTATCTTGTATCTTCATCTTTCGGATTATAACGCAAAGACTCTTTGTAAGACTTCACGCTATTCGCATAATCTTTCTGCTGAAGATAGGAGTTACCGATATTATGATAAACTTGAGCTTTCTGAGACTTATCCTGAGTTTTAGTGTCTGCGATCTTGTATTGATCCAAAGCCTCTTTATACTTGCCTTCTTTATAAAGAGCATTTCCTAAATTATAGTTAGCACCGAAAGATTTATCGTTCAACTTCTGTGCTTCCATATATTTATTAGCTGCAGATGCGTAATCACCTTTATCGAAAGCTTTATTTCCCTCTCTTATCTGGTCATCCTCCTTTTGGGCGAACGTAAGAAATGGCAAGCAAAGCAAAACGATTGACATTGCATACTTTATCCTCATCATCTTCAGAATAAATACATTCCGTACCATCATTCAAATAATTTAATATTAGTAAACAATCTATTTTTCTTCTCCAAAACACAGAATTCCAACAACAACAAAACCAACGCTATCCATAAAAAGATTTGGAATTGCTCGTTGTATTCCGAATAGAGTTCAACACTGACATCACCAGCTGCAATCTTGTCTAACTCTTTACTTAGAACTTTAACTGCGCCATTTGTATTATCAGCACGAACATAAACTCCATTACCTGCTTCTGCTATAGATTGGGCTCTGCCCTCATCCAACTTGGTTGTAACTGGGGCACCAGACTTATCTTTTTTGTAATCGCCATTCTCTAAAAGAATCAAAGCACCTTCAGGAGAACCCATACCGACCACATTGACTTGGATTCCATCCTTATTAGCCTGTTTGGCAGCTTCCAGTTCCTGGGAATTATCCTCATGGTTCTCTCCATCAGTGATAATGATGATTGAGCGGCCCACCTTTTCATCTTTTGAAAAAGTACGGCTTGCCATAGCGATGGCCTCACTAATTGCAGTTCCCTGCTGAGGAATCAAAGATGGATTGACAGAGGACAAAAATGATTTGATAGAACGGTAATCACTGGTCATAGGCACCTGAATGTATGACTTTCCAGCAAAAAGAACCAATCCCATTTTATCATTGTTCAGATTATCCACCATACGGGATATCATCTGTTTTGCGCGTTCCATTCGGTTAGGTTGCAAATCCTCAGCCAACATGGAGTTGGAGATATCCAAAGCCACCACCACCTCAATGCCTTTACGCGTTGCAGTCTCCCTTTTCGAACCAATCTGAGGCCTTGCCATTGCCATCACAACACACACATAAGCAAGCATCAAAAAGATGAATTTGAAGATAGCTCTGCCAGTGGAAACACTAGGCATCAAATTCTTCAAAAGAGACACATCTCCTAATTTTTTCAAATAAGAACGACGTCTATATCTGCAAAATATAAACCATAAAATACATATAGGAATTATTAATAATAGAAACAAATATTCCTGATTTGCAAATCTAAACATATCAATACCTTTTTATCTGTTCTACAATCATGGATTATGACGAAGTATTGTTGAACGAAGTAAATACTCAAATACCAACAATGCGAACGCAGCTATCAGCCAAGGTAAATACTCCTCTTCTTTAGAAGAATACTCCTCAACCTTTATCTTCGTCTTCTCCAATTTATCAATCTCCTCATATATTTCTTTCAATGTTGCATTATCGGTTGCCCTAAAATACATACCATTTGTCTCTTCAGAGATCTTCTTCAAAGTACCTTCGTCTATATCCACTTTCATCATCTGAGTACGACGACCCATTGGGGTTTCAATTGGGAACGGTGCCATGCCATTCGTACCTACACCCACTGTATATACACGAATTCCGAATTTCTTGGCAAATCCGGCTGCTGACAAAGGATCCACATCACCTGTGTTATTCGAACCATCAGTCAAAAGGATAATCACCTTCGACTTTGCCTTGCTATCTCGCAATCTGTTTACCGCACTGGTCAAACCTAAACCGATAGCAGTTCCATTTGCGTCCATCATTTTATAGTCAATACCACCCATCAAACTAACAACAGACACCTTATCTGTTGTCAAAGGAGTCAATGGATAGCTAGCACCAGAAAAAACAACCACGCCAACGTTATCATTCTTTCTGGAAGCAACAAAGTTGGCACCTACTTTCTTGGCAGCCTCCAACCTGTTTGGTTTAAAGTCTTCTGCCAACATACTCTCAGAGATATCCAATGCCATTACAATATCAATACCCTCTACGTTTTTGGTTTCCCAATTATCAAATGACTGAGGACGGGCTAATGCAACGATAATCAAAGCAAATGCACCAATTCTCAATACAAATGGTAAATGAAGAATATAGTATTTGTAACTTTTTTTTACTCCTACAAAAGATTCAATGGAAGAGATCTGCATGCTAGGCGTCAACTTCTTACGCTTCCATATATACCAAACAATGATTGGTATCAGCGCAAGCAATATGTACAAATATCCCGGACTTTCAAATTCCATTTTTCAAACTTTTATAAATTATCCGAACTTTTTTATCCTTAATCCTTTTCAACAGAAGAACTTGTCTGCTCCTTTTCTGCGGCATTTGTCACTCGTTCAGGAACAACGGTCTGTTTTACAACAAAGAATGCATTGACAATACTCAACTCATTCTCATCGTTGGTTGGATTAACCTTAGCGAACTTCACCATATCAGAAACAGAGAAGATCTGTCTCAACTTATCTCTAACAGGATCTGCATCCTCAATAAAACGTAAAGATTCCAAAATCTCAGAAGATGTTCTCTCTAACGTTGCGATTTCAAAACGCTCATTCAAATAAATCCTTAAGACGTCCGTAATCTGAGTATAATACTCTTTTTCCTGACCTTTCTTCCAGATTTTCTCTTCTTTGATACGTTCTAATTCCTTCAATGCCTGTTCTGTCGGCGTCAATCTGATTACATTCTGATTAGCAGCATGATCAGGGATGAATTTTTCATTTCCCTTTCCTCTGTTTTTGATAGAATAATAGATAACAAAAACAGTAGGTGCCAATCCAACGATAATTCCGAGAATAGTCAACAAAATCTTCACCCAATCCAAAGAAGGCTCGTAATTAGGTTGGATATCCTTGAACTCACCATCTTTCAAAGGTTCTGCAATAGTATGGACATTCAAAGAAAGTTCGTTCGACTGAAACTTACTGCTGTCTTTTTTCGTCAAAATAAAAGGAGGAATCACATAAGCTCCAGAATCAAATGCTGTAACCAAGTAATCTCTCGATTTCTTAAACTTTCCATTATCCGTACTGTTCTGGACTTCTGATATAGCAAGGATTTCAAGACCTTTTACAAGTTCGTCACCCTGTTTCAGAGTAGGAAAAATAAACTCCTCATCGGTTGAAGAAACAATATCCAAACGAATCTGAGCCTGCTCACCTATTTTGATATCCGTAGAATCAATGCTTGCTCTTACTGACACTTGTGCAGAAAGAGAGGCAACACTGATAAAAAACACGAATAACGATGATATAATTAATTTTGACTTAGTCATTTTATAATTCATTTGTAACTATATGCACAAAAATTGAAGGCCGTTAAGCACGAAGACTGAACAGCTTCATCAAAGCTCTCACATAATCTTCATCTGTCGATACAGAAACAGAATCAATACCACTTTTATTGAATGCCTGCTGAATTTTATCCTGTCTTTCAGCCCAATGTTTCTTATATGCGAAACGGATAGCACGGCTTGAAGTATCTACCCACATATCCTCATCGGTCTCAGCATCCTTCACCTTCAACAATCCAATTGATGGAAGTTCGGTCTCACGTTTGTCATAAATATTCATTGCCACCATATCGTGCTTGTTATTAGCGATGATCAATGCTTTTTCATAACCTTTGTCCATGAAATCGGAGATAATGAAAGCAGTACAGCGTTTCTTAATCACATTCGTGAAATAATGAAGAGCACCTGTAATATCGGTTTTCTTACTTTGAGGCTCAAAGCCCAACAATTCACGGATGATATACAACACATGCTTCCTTCCCTTTTGAGGCGGAATAAATTTTTCTATCTTATCGGAGAAGAGAATGACACCAATCTTATCATTGTTCTGAATAGCAGAGAAAGCCATCGTAGCCGCAATTTCGGTCACGAGTTCCTTTTTTGTTTGAACCTGTGTTCCAAAATCACCACTACCTGAGACATCCACAAGAAGCATCATGGTCATCTCACGTTCCTCTTCAAACACCTTGATGAAAGGTTTATTGAAACGGGCCGTAACATTCCAGTCGATGTTTCGGATATCATCTCCATACTGGTATTCTCGAACCTCGGAGAAGGTCATTCCCCTACCCTTAAATGCCGTATGATATTCTCCTGCAAATATATTTTTAGAAAGTCCACGAGTTTTGATCTCGATCTTACGGACCTTCTTTAGCATTTCACTTGCATCCATCTTGTTAGCTTGTTATTACAGTTTCAAATCAGACAAAAAATGTCACAAAAAAGAACCTATAGACATTGTTCATGTCTAACCGGTTCATTGATACTGAAAAAACTTTGATCACGGAACTTCAACCGCATTCAAAATTTCGCTGACAATCTCTTCTGTTGTCATGTTATTTGCCTCAGCCTCATAAGTCAAGCCGATACGGTGACGTAACACATCGTGAGCGATAGCACGTACATCCTCAGGAATAACATAACCTCTTTGTTTGATGAAAGCGTAGGCTCTTGAAGCCAAAGCCAAATTGATGGTAGCACGAGGAGAAGCTCCGAATGAAATCATCTCCTTCAAACTCTTCAATCCGTACTCTTCTGGGAAACGAGTAGCGAATACAATATCAACGATATATTTCTCAATTTTCTCGTCCATGTAAACCTCATGAACAACGTTTCTTGCGTTGATGATATCTTCTGGTTTCAAGACTGAAGATACGTTTATTTTTTCTTTCTTGATGTTTTGGTGAAGAATCTTCTGCTCATCCTTCTGTGTTGGATAAGAGATAACAACCTTCAACATGAAACGGTCTACCTGAGCCTCAGGAAGTGGATAAGTACCCTCCTGCTCGATTGGATTTTGAGTAGCCAACACCAAGAATGGAGATGGCAATTTGAATGTAGACTCGCCAATAGTTACCTGACGCTCCTGCATGGCCTCCAACAATGCACTTTGTACTTTAGCTGGAGCACGGTTGATCTCATCTGCAAGAACCAAGTTAGCGAAGATAGGTCCTTTCTTAATATCAAACTCCTCTGTCTTCTGGCTATAAATCATGGTACCGACAACATCGGCTGGTAACAAATCGGGAGTAAACTGAATACGACTATATTTAGCATCAATCAACTCACCAAGTGTCTTAATTGCCAATGTCTTGGCCAAACCAGGAACACCTTCCAACAATACGTGACCATCGGCCAACAAACCTATCAACAACGATTCAACAAGATGTTTTTGTCCTACAATCGTCTGATCCATGCCCTTTACAAGCAAATCAACAAAAGAACTTTGCTTTGCAATTCTTTCATTTAATTCTCTGTAATCAATACTTTGATCCATATCTATCTAATTTTTTCTTTGAATTTTAACTTAAAAGCTTTGCAAATATATAAAATTCGAAACTCGATTATCTGCGATTAATAACAATTAACGGCATTTTACTATCGTTTGAAATAAATACCTGTTTTCTTAAAAGCTGGATTCAAGCGGACAATGCAACCTCATTTAAATCCAAGTTTGTCAATTGTTTAAATTTTTGTAAAGGAGTCATATACCCTAATCTTTTCCTCGGTCTCGAGTTTAAGATGTTTT
>JALNVE010000119.1 GCA_023227695.1 Paludibacteraceae bacterium | reverse complement strand
TCAATGCGAAAATCAAACTTTTCAGGGCTAATCTGCGTGGGGTCGTAGATAAGAAGTTCTTCCTATTCCGTATCGCCAATATTTATGCTTTTCCCCACTAAATTTCTACTGACCCACAATGGATCAAGCGAAAAACCATATGGGTATGTTAAATTTATACACAAACTTTTGGAGGTCGAAAAGTCATCCATCTAAAAAATAAGGTGATATAATGATGTGATCTGCATTTCTTGGGCGGTCAACCAGTGAACAGAACGTCCACCATCTTTGTAATCAGTATAATCTACTGTTTTTTCAAAAAAACCTTTTTAATTCATAGCCAAAAACAATTCGAACTCTAAAACGCTACCTAGTGGTTTTTCTCTTGAGACGTAATTAGGATCGTAAAATCATATCTATCACTTCATTTCTCGTATTCAAAAGTCAAAAAAATCAGTATTTTTGAGTAATTTTGTAGATAATTTTTCACGAACCAAAGGAAAAGAAAATGAAATACGATTTGAAGGAAGAGCTGAAGCATCGTACCCTCATCTTAGATGGTGGAATGGGAACTATGGTTCAGAAATTCAACCTCACTGAAAGTGATTACAGAGGAACAGAATTTGCCGATTCTAAACTAATACAAAAAGGCAACAACGACCTGCTCTGTCTGACCAAGCCAGAAGTAATTCGAGAAATCCACGAGAAATATCTCCAAGCAGGAGCTGACATCATTGAGAGTTGCACTTTCAATTCACAACATATTTCCATGAGCGACTACGGCATGGAAAATCAGATTCGTCGCATCAACCTTGCCGCTGCAAAACTCGCAAGAGAGGTTGCCGATGAGTACACAAAGAAGGATCCAAGCAAGCCAAGATTCGTTGCAGGTTCTGTTGGCCCTACCAATAAGACGGCATCCATCTCACCAGATGTGAATGATCCATCCTTGAGAGGCGTCAATTTTGACGAATTGGTTTCTGCCTACACAGAACAAATGACCGCGTTGATAGAAGGCGGCGTTGACGCATTGCTCATCGAAACCATTTTCGATACTTTAAACGCAAAGGCTGCCATTTTCGCTGCTGAGAATGCAATGGAGATTACCGGAAAGAAAGTTTATATCATGCTCTCTGCTACTGTAGCAGACATAAGCGGAAGAACACTTTCAGGACAGACCATCCAAGCATTCCTTAATTCAATCGCACACGCTCCTCTCCTCTCTGTAGGTCTCAACTGTTCTTTCGGAGCAAAAGACTTGAAGCCTTATTTGGAAGAGGTAAGCAAAAATTCCCCTTGGTTTGTCAGTGCATATCCTAACGCAGGTTTGCCAAACCAATTTGGTGCTTATGACGAGACCCCAGAATCGATGGCTGCACAAGTAAAGGAATACATCGACGAAAAGTTGGTCAACATCATCGGAGGTTGTTGCGGAACTACGCCAGACCATATAGCAAAATATCAGGATTTAATTAAAGGTAAAGAGATCCGAATTCCTGCCAAACGCGACCACGACATGAAGTTGTCAGGCTTGGAGGAGCTCAGATTCACCTCAATAAACAAGAGTACAGGTGAAGGAGAAGACAGACGTTCACTTTTCTTAAACATCGGAGAGCGCTGCAACGTGGCAGGTTCAAAGAAATTCTTACGTCTTATTAACGAAAAGAAATACGAAGAGGCACTCAGCATTGCCAGACAGCAGGTTGAAGACGGAGCACAGGTCATCGACGTCAACATGGACGACGCCATGCTCGATGCTCAACAGGAGATGACAACCTTCCTTAACCTCATAGCTTCGGAGCCTGAGATCGCCAAGCTTCCTATCATGATCGACTCTTCCAAATGGAACGTCATCGAGGCTGGTCTGAAATGCGTTCAAGGAAAGAGCATTGTCAACTCCATCTCACTTAAAGAGGGTGAAGAGCCTTTCTTGGAGAAAGCCAAAAAGATTAAAAGATATGGTGCAGCCACCGTTGTAATGGCATTCGACGAGAAAGGTCAGGCCGATACATTCGAAAGAAAGATCGAAATCTGTAGCCGTGCCTACCGTCTGTTGACAGAGAAGGTCAACTTTAACCCAGAAGATATCATTTTCGACCCTAACGTTTTGGCCCTTGCCACTGGCATTGAGGAACACAATAAATACGGCGTCGACTTTATAAAAGCGGCAGAATGGATCAGAAAAAACCTGCCATACGCTAAGATCAGTGGAGGTGTCAGCAACCTCTCCTTCTCTTTCCGTGGAAACAACACCATACGAGAGACTATGCACTCTGTATTCTTATACCACGCCTACAAGGCTGGAATGGACATGGGTATTGTCAACGCAGGAATGCTTCAAGTTTACGAAGACATCCCAGCAGATTTGTTGGAAAGAGTTGAAGATGTGGTTCTCAACCGCAAAAGTGATGCTACAGAGAAACTGATTGAAAGCGCAGAGAAGATTAAACTCGAGCAGAGCGGAAATACGGCACAAGCGCACACTGAAGAGTGGCGCACCAAGTCTTTGGACGAACGCATTGAATATTGCTTATTAAAAGGTATCGTTGACCATTTGGAAGAAGACTTGACAGAAGCCCGCGAGAAATATCCGAACGTTATCGAGATCATAGAGAAGCCTTTGATGAACGGAATGAACAAAGTTGGAGAACTCTTCGGTGCCGGAAAAATGTTTTTACCTCAAGTTGTTAAGACAGCCCGTACCATGAAGAAGGCCGTTTCTATTCTCCAACCGTTTATCGAAGCTCAGAATAAAGGAAACAGCCAAAAAGCCGGTAAGATTCTTATCGCAACTGTCAAAGGTGATGTTCACGATATCGGCAAAAACATCGTTTCCGTGATCTTGGCCTGCAACAACTTTGATGTAATTGATTTGGGTGTGATGGTTCCATCCGAGAAGATTATCCAAACTGCCATCGACGAACAGGTGGACATGGTCTGCTTAAGCGGACTAATCACTCCATCGCTAGAAGAAATGAGTCACGTTGCTTCAGAGATGGAACAGAAAGGTCTTGATATTCCACTGATGATTGGCGGAGCAACGACCTCCCCTATCCACACGGCTGTTAAGATTGCACCGATGTATCATGCACCCGTTCTACACATGAAGGATGCGTCTCAAAACACATACGCAGCAGCGCAACTGCTCAATCAGCGCACAAGAGTCGCTTTCGTAGAAAAGATTCAAACAGAGCAGGAAAAATTGAGAGCTGCGCAAAAAGCAAAAGAGGAAAACATTCTTTCTTTAAAGGATGCTCAAAGCAAAAAGCCAAACTTTTTCGAATAACGCATCTGTTTAACATTACATAACAGAGTGAGGCTTTTGTTTTCTGTATATT
The DNA here is from genome assembly GCA_023227695.1 of Paludibacteraceae bacterium. Taxonomy (GTDB): domain Bacteria; phylum Bacteroidota; class Bacteroidia; order Bacteroidales; family Paludibacteraceae; genus RGIG10190. The sequence continues at coordinate 5,700 of JALNVE010000119.1, read as the reverse complement.
TGTAAATATCTATTCATGAAAAATATTTTTTATGATAATAAGAAGTAAAGCACCTTTAAGATTGGGATTAGCAGGAGGAGGAAGTGATGTTTCTCCTTACAGCGACATTTATGGAGGTTTGATTCTCAACGCCACCATAAACATGTACGCCTATTGCACAATTGAAGAGACAACCAATTCTCAGATTGAGATTGTTGCGACAGACTTGGATCAGAATGTTACATATGCTGCATCCAAAGAACTTCCCATCAATGGCATGTTAGACCTTCACAAAGGCGTTTACAACCGTATTGTAAAAGACTTTGAAATATCAAAGCCGCTCTCTTTCAGAATCATAACTTACTCTGATGCTCCTGCCGGTAGCGGTTTAGGATCTTCGTCGACCATGGTTGTCTGCATTCTAAAAGCATTCGTAGAATGGTTGAATCTTCCTATGGGCGATTACGAGATTGCGCATTTAGCTTACGAAATTGAACGTATTGATTTAGGCCTTAGCGGAGGAAAACAAGACCAATACGCAGCCGCCTTCGGAGGCTTTAACTTTATGGAGTTTTTAAAGGACAATCACGTAATTGTCAATCCATTGAGAATAAAGAGATGGATTATAGACGAGTTGGAATCCTCCATGGTACTTTATTATACAGGAGCTTCTCGTTCTTCTGCACAAATCATTGATGAACAGAAAAAGAATACAACCAACAATAATGAATTGGCTATACAAGCCATGCACAAGATAAAGCAAAGTGCCATCGACACAAAAACTGCACTTCTTAAAGGAGATATCAATGCATTTGCTTCCATTCTTGGAGAGGCTTGGGAGAACAAAAAGAAAATGGCCAAATGCATCAGCAACGATATGATCCAAGAGGCTTTTGACGTAGCCATGGGGGCTGGCGCCATTGCAGGAAAGATAAGCGGTGCTGGCGGCGGCGGATTCATCATGTTCGTGGTTGAACCTACTAAGAAACGTATGGTAGAAAATGCTTTGCGCAAATTAGGAGGAAACGTAATGGGCTTCCAATTCAGCGAAGGCGGAACCCACGGTTGGAAAATTTATTAAAATCAGGACTATGGACATAAACAATCTGATTAAGGAACAAATAGAAAAATCCATCCAAACGAAACAAGCCATTTTGGCAAACAAAGGGTTGATGGACCAAATAGCTCGTGCGGCTGAAGTGACTACCAACGCTTACCGTAACGGCAAAAAAACACTTTTAGCCGGAAACGGCGGTTCGGCAGCCGATGCTCAACACATCGCAGGTGAATTTGTCAGCAAATTCTACTTCGACCGTCCTGGTATTCCTTCTGTTGCCATCACAACAGACACTTCTATCTTGACAGCCATCGGAAACGATTACGGATTTGAACGTCTCTTTGCAAGACAAGTAGAAGCCCAAGGCAATACTGGTGACGTGTTCATCGGCATCTCAACATCCGGCAACTCTGCCAACATCTTAAGAGCATTGGAAGTTTGCCGCGAAAAAGGAATCTTTACCATTTGTCTTACTGGCGAAAGCGGAGGTAAGATGAAGGACGCTTGCGATATCTGCATCAAGGTTCCTTCTTCCGAGACTCCAAGAATTCAAGAATCACATATTATGATAGGCCACATCATCTGCTGCATTGTGGAGGAGAACATGTTCGGTAATCTTAAAAAATAAAGAAATGGATGCAATCGTATTAGCCGGCGGATTAGGAACAAGACTCAGAAGCGTTGTGAGCGAGGTGCCCAAGTGCATGGCTCCCGTTTGTGGGAAACCTTTCCTTTATTACTTACTTTCATACCTTAATAAATACAAGGAGATAAATAAGGTAATTCTCTCCGTAGGTTTTCTACGCGAACATATATTTAACTGGATTGACGAAAATCGTTCTCAATTCAACTTTGAGATCGATTACGCCATCGAAGAGAATCCACTAGGTACAGGAGGAGGCATCAAATTGGCTCTTTCAAAAACTCAGGCTGAAAATGTCCTTATATTAAATGGTGATACTTTCTTTGATGTGGACTTAACTGATTTTCTTCAGAAAAACCTTCAATATGCAAAAGAGGCATCGTTAAGCGTAGCCTTGAAAAAAATGGAGAAATTTGACCGTTACGGTTCTGTCACAATGGACGGAAATATCATCCAATCTTTCAATGAAAAGAACTATTGCGAATCAGGCCTCATTAACGGTGGTGTATATATCATCAATCAAAAAAACTTAGACTTGAGCGATTATCCGGAAAAGTTTTCTTTCGAGAAAGAGGTTCTGGAAAAACTTTCTCAAGAAAAAAAGATAGCAGGTTTTGAGCAGAACAGATATTTCATCGATATCGGCATTCCTGAAGATTACGCAAAGGCAAACAATGATTTCAGAGGCCTTTTTCAAACGATTGACTATTCAAAAATAAAGACAGACGGTTTTGATACCCTTTTCCTCGATAGAGATGGCGTCATCAACGTACTTCGTCCAAATGACTACGTGAAATGTTGGGACGAGTTTGTATTCATGCCTGGCATTTTAGAGGCGTTGGCAAAATGGAACAAACAGTTCAGCCACATATTTATTGTGACCAACCAACGAGGTGTGGGCAAAGGCGTTATGACGGAAGAAGATCTTCATTCTGTGCATAACAAGATGATTGAGGAGATTGAGAAACATGGCGGACGAATTGATAAGATTTATTACTGCACAGCTGTAAAAGATTCTGATCCAAACAGGAAACCAAATACAGGCATGGCAAAACAAACCATGAACGATTTTCCAGACATTACCCCTGCCCGTTCTCTTATGATCGGAGACAGCAAAAGTGATTTAGACTTTGCCAGGAATGCTGGCTTTGTAGGCGTAAATGTGAATCATATATGAAATTGTAAACTTATAGATTTACATTAAAAAAAATACACATTTTGCATTCTTGAATTAAATTTGCATAAAAGAAATAAAAACCAATATGATACAGATTAAAATTGTAGAAACAGCCAAAGAACTGAAAGATTTCATCAGATTTCCACACACACTTTATGCAAATAGCGATCTTTGGGTTCCTCCTTTAGACAGGGACGAAATGGCAATTTTATGCAAAGACACTAACCCTGCCTTTGAACATTGTATCTCCGAATATTGGTTAGCATATAAAGATGGCGAACTAGTAGGCCGTATCGCCGGAATCATCAACCACTCTGCTAATGCTAAATGGGGCAACAAAGTAAGATTTGGATGGATTGACTTCATCGAAGATATCAACGTAGCCCGAGCTCTTATCCAGACTGTCGAAAACTGGGGTAAAGAACATGGCATGAACAACATCCAAGGTCCACTCGGTTTCAACGACATGGACAATGAGGGTATGTTGGTTGAAGGTTTCGACAAACTCCCAACCATAGCCAACATTTACAACTATCCTTACTATCCTCAATTCATGGAAAAGTTAGGATACTCAAGAGACGAGGACTGGCTTCAATTCAAATTCAACGCTTCTCAAGCAGTTCCAGAAAAGATTGAACGCATCAACCAGTTAATAGCTGAGAAATATAACTTGAGAGTACTTACTTTCACAAAAAGAAAGGACATTCTCAAATACGCTAACTCACTGTTCAAAACGCTCAATCTGGCATTCTCCAATCTTTATGGATATTCAAACCTTACAGACGGCGAGATTAAATGCTTGATTAAAAACTACTTCTCTTTCATAAATCCGAAATTAGTCTGTTTTGTTGTAGATGAGCACGATGAGGTGGTTGCATTCGGAATCTCAATTCCATCATTATCTAGAGCATTCCAAAAAGCAAAAGGAAAATTATTCCCATTCGGATTTATTCATATTCTACGTGCTCTCAAAAAAACGGACGCCATTGATTTGATGCTCAACGGCGTGCACCCTGACTGGCAAAAAAGAGGCATCCATTCTCTCTATTATGCAGAGATGAACAAAGCCTATATTGCAAACAAGGTAAAGATAGCGATCTCCAACCAACAATTGGAAAGCAACATCAACGCTGTAAGAGTATGGGACAACTACGAGAAAGAACCATACATCAGAAGAAGATGCTACTCAAAAGTTCTATTGCCAACAAATGTTGAACCAGATAAAGAATAAAAGCTTTATCACATAAAAAAGAGATCATACATGATGGATTCAGAAAAAGAAAAAATATTTGATTTACTAGGCAAAGACGAATTCGCTAAATTATGCAACATGAAAATCGTCGATTTTGACCATGGTACTGCTATCGCTGAAATGGAAATAATAGATAGCCTCAAAAACGGTTTTGGAACCATACAAGGCGGAGCTCTTTTCACTTTAGCAGATTTTGCCTGCGCTGCTGCTTCAAACTCTCAAGGTAAAAGGGCCGTTTCTTTGGATGCATCCATCACCTTCATAAAAGCCGTCAAGTCTGGCAAGGTCACAGCTACTGCTTCAGAGATTTTCTTGCGCCGCACCGTAGCTGCATATAAAGTTGAAATCAGAGACGAAGAAAACGATCTTGTTGCCGTTTTTCAATCAACTGCTTACCGCAAAGAGCCTAAACAATAACGATTAGTCATGAGATGGAGAGTTGTTATTTTCTTGATGGCATTTGTCTGCAGCTGTAACAGAAGCGGACAAATTGAGCGTGCCGATATGGAGACCGTAGAGATCTCCAAATCAGACTCTATTGCCAACTACGACGAGAACGACACAAAAAATCCACCCAAGACCATCGCTTGCGAGTATTTTGAAAGCATTCCCGCAACCAAAAAACTTCAGGACAAAAACACAGAACACCTCCTTTTTGCGCAAAATATAGGTCTGAAATATGGATATATGACAGACAATGCCTTCTTTAAAGAGAGAGACTCTCTTTTAGGTTCTGGAAGCCTCTTGCAAATCTCAGACAACAAGTATTATAAAATAAAAGATATGGAACATTCGTTTCCATATCTCACCCGAGAAGCAGCTGATTTGCTAGAAGAAATAGGCATGCGTTTCCAATATAACTTGGAAAAGAAACATCAAAAAGAATATGCGGTCTATGTCACCTCTGCTCTCCGCACTTACGAAAGTCAGAGAAAACTTTTCAGAAGGAACAAAAATGCAACTCAATCTACCACCTCTCACCTTTTCGGTACTACATTCGACATCTCCTACATGGAGTTTTACCGTAACACCGACGACAAGATTATCCGTTATAAAAACATTCAGGATATACTGACAAAGACACTTCAAGAGATGAGATTGGAGAAATGCTGTCTGGTACTCAAAGAGTCGAAGCAGCAATGTTTCCACATCACCATTATTCAGTAGACTTTTTTGCTTTCTCTGGTATGCTGACAAAAACAAAAGCCATCGTTTTGAGCAACATGAAGTTCAAAGAGAACACCTTGTTGCTGCGACTCTACACAGAAGAGTATGGACGATGCGACTACCTTTTGTTTGGCGCACAGAGCAAAAAAGGAGGAAAGAAGACAGCTTTTATCCAGCCCTTTTCCCTTGTGCAGATTGATGCCGAGCATCGACCCAACAAAGACCTGCAGGTAATCAAGGAAATCAAACTCGACACACCCAACAATGACCTGCTTTTCAACCCTTACAAAAACACGTTGGCCCTTTTCCTTTCGGAGATTCTGATTCATATTTTACGGACCAACGAGAAAGACGAACCGCTCTTCGAATTTCTCTCCCAATCTATTAAATATCTCGATTTAGCAGAAAAAGGCATTGCCAATTTT
>JALNVE010000118.1 GCA_023227695.1 Paludibacteraceae bacterium | reverse complement strand
TCAAAACATCTTAAACTCGAGACCGAGGAAAAGATTAGGGTATATGACTCCTTTACAAAAATTTAAACAATTGACAAACTTGGATTTAAATGAGGTTGCATTGTCCGCTTGAATCCAGCTTGTTTTAAAATTAAATAGTTGGATTTATGAATTTAAATGGAATAAAAATTAGAATATTATGAAAAAGAATTTGATTCAAGAATTAGAAAATTTCAAAGGAAAAAAAGATTTCGAATTTAATAATTGTGATTCAGTAAAAGATAAAATAGCAAAATTAGATAGTCTTTTTTTAGATATAGCAGAGTGTTTTTTGAATGGTCATTTTGAAATAAAGAAAGGAGATAATATTTGTGAAATACATCCTACGACCATTGAATTTTATTATCATGAAGAAGATGAAAATGAAAATAGTGTGAAGGATTATATTATGTATCATAGAGGCAAAAAAAGAAAAACAGGTGAATTCTATCAACCTTATCCTATTGGTGTTATTAATCCTCATATCTCAGGAATTGATGTTACGTTTGAAGATCAATGTATATATTATCCCAAATTCAGAGCTTCTGCGTTAATTAGAGCATTTGATATTAATGGAAATTGTGAAATTTCAATGTCTGATTTATTTGATTTTTCCAATAAAAAAGAAACTCGTTCAACAAAGATGTATGATGGTTTATTGTCTCAATTTTCAATAGCAGATGCTGGATTCTCAATATGTTGGGTGGATGATGAAGTTGAACATAAAAAAGATGACTTTGATAAGAACTATAGGAAAAATGTAGCTGTTTTAGATAGCGAACGAAAGAAAATAAAAAAGAATGAAGATTTGAAATCTCTTAGTATTTATAGTGATAACAAAACAAAAATAGAGGGGGAAGATTATTATCAAGATATAAGAAAATGGCAATTTTCTAAAAAATAATCGAAAATAAATTGATAGTAGAGCGCTGTTGCAAATCGTAACAGCGCTTATTTTTTAGATGAGCCTCGTCTAATCTCTTCTTGGACGGCCTTGCTTCCAGCAGGCCGATAACCTATTATCCCCACATCACCTCTAATAAAATATTCATTCGATAAATCTCTTTGATTTTTTGCCACCGTATGACGATATCGCCTATGGATGCGCTAGATACAATCTAGCACTCCCGATTGGAGAGGTGCGAAACGTGATAGGTTTAGGGGGAATGAGTGGGGCGATTCGGCCTGCTGTCTAGACGTGATCTATGAAACTAGAAGCCGTTGAGCGGTTCTCCAATCGGGAGGGTGAGTTTTCAACTCACCAATAAAGACGTAAAACTCCTTGCTCGTATAGCTTTTTGCGGTTAATGCGGGTTGGTGATGAAAATTTGCATCGCATATAGATGCGCTAGATACAATCTAGCACTCCCGATTGGAGAGGTGCGAAACGTGATAGGTTTTTGGGGATGTGTGGTGGATTCGGCCTGCTGTTCAAACGTAATCTCTAAAACTAGAAGCCGTTGAGCGGTTCTCCAATCGGGAGGGTGAGTTTTCAACTCACCAATAAAGACGAAAAAATTTTATTTCGTATAGCTTTTTTGCCGCTAATGCGGGTTGGTGATGAAAATTTATATCGCCTATGGATGCGCTAGATACAATCTAGCACTCCCGATTGGAGGGGTGCGAAACGTGATAGGTTTTTGGAATAGGTGGGGATCCTCGGCCTGCTGTCCATTAATTGTGTGTAATTAATCCCCGTGTTTCTTTGGGTTTCCCCCGTGTTTTTGCGTGTAAACTATAACTTGTCTTTTTTTATAAATTTTGAATTCAAGTGGTCAATTTAAATTTATAATGACTAAATTTGCAAATTATGTGACTTATAGGTCGGAAATTCAGAAAATATTATAAATATACATTTTAATTTATTATGGCTTCACAGGAAGATGTGTTTAAGAAACTGGTAGCTCATTGTAAGGAGTATGGTTTCGTATTTCCGTCAAGTGAAATCTATGACGGTTTGGGTGCTGTTTATGACTACGGTCAAAACGGTGTGGAATTAAAGAACAACATCAAGAAATATTGGTGGGACAGTATGACTTTGTTGCACGGCAACATCGTCGGTATTGATGCCGCTATCTTCATGCATCCAACAGTATGGAAGGCTTCTGGTCACGTTGATGCATTCAACGACCCATTGATCGATAACAAGGATTCAAAGAAGCGTTACCGTGCCGATGTGCTTATCGAGGAATTGATTGCGAAATACGATGATAAAATAAACAAAGAGGTTGAGAAAGCTGCTAAGAAATTTGGCGACTCTTTCGACGCTGAGCTCTTCAAGAAGACCAATGCACGTGTGCTTGAGCATCAGGAAAAACGTGAAGAGATTCATGAGCGTTTCAAGAAGGCAATGAACGACAATGACCTTGATGGGTTGAAACAGATCATTTTGGATTACGACGTTGTTTGCCCAATCAGCGGAACTAAGAACTGGACAGATGTTCGTCAATTCAACTTGATGTTCTCTACAGAGATGGGTTCTACTTCAGACGGTGCAATGAAGATTTATCTTCGTCCGGAGACTGCACAAGGTATTTTCGTAAACTACCTTAACGTACAGAAGACTGGTCGTATGAAGATTCCGTTTGGTATCGCTCAGATCGGTAAGGCTTTCCGTAACGAGATCGTTGCTCGTCAGTTCATCTTCCGTATGCGTGAGTTCGAACAGATGGAGATGCAGTTCTTCGTTCGTCCAGGTGATGAGATGAAGTGGTTTTCACATTGGAAGGCATTCCGTTTGAAATGGCACAAGGCTCTTGGTTTGGGTGATCAGATGTATCGTTACCATGACCACGAGAAGTTGGCTCACTACGCTAACGCTGCTACAGATATCGAGTTCTTGATGCCATTCGGATTCAAGGAGGTTGAGGGTATTCACTCTCGTACAGACTTCGACTTGAGCAGTCACGAGAAATTTTCTGGTAAAAACATCAAATACTTCGATCCTGAGACAAACCAATCATACACTCCATACGTTATCGAGACATCTATCGGTGTTGACCGTATGTTCTTGAGTATCATGGCAGCATCATACAAGGAAGAGGAGTTGGAAGGTGGCGAGACTCGTGTGCTTTTGGCATTGCCTCCAGTTTTGGCTCCAGTTAAGGTTGCTATTTTGCCTTTGTTGAAGAAAGACGGACTTCCTGAGAAGGCAACTGAGATCATGAACGAGTTGAAGTACGACTTCAAGTGCGTTTATGAGGAGAAGGATACTATCGGTAAGCGTTACCGTCGTATGGATGCTATTGGTACTCCATTCTGCGTAACTGTAGACCACCAGACAATACAAGATAATACTGTTACTCTTCGTTATCGTGATACAATGAAACAGGAGAGAGTAAATGTCAGCGATTTGCATAAGATCGTAGGTGATCAGGTTAACATGAAGAACCTCTTCAAGAAGATCATGGAAGAATAATATCACACTGATATACATTTCAAAGGCCGTTCAATTTGTCGATTGAACGGCCTTTTTTGATTTTAAAAAAGGATCTGATTAGGCCTATTTGTCTATTTTTTACCAGTCGAACCAATGAATTGGTTTTAGAAAACATCAACCTTTTCTCCTAAACCCAATGTTTTTTGTAATTTTGCACTTTCAACGTAAGTTTAAAAATATCTATGTCAGAAACTTTTACGATTATTTATGTGATGGGTGGAATTATTGCCGCATTGATCGTGGCAATGAGCCTTTTTTTCATCTTTAAATCAGTCCGCCGGGCTAAGGAGATTGGAATGGATATGTCTGTCATAAAGGAGACTGTCCGCAATAGCGCCATCTTTTCCATTGTGCCGAGCATTCCGATTGTGATCGGTATTGGCATCATGATGCAGTATTTGGGCTTGGGCATTTCGTGGATCAGACTCGAGGTGATAGGCGCCCTTCAGTACGAAATCATAGCGATGAACCAGGTTGTAACGCCAGGCCAAGTGATCACTTATGTGACCGTTGCCACCGCATTGGTCATCATGACGCTGAGCATCCTTTCTGGACCCGTTTTCAACGCCATCTTCTATAAACGATATCAGCATCGTTTGGCTGAATTGCAGCAGAAAAATGAGCATCTGATGAATACTTTGACGGGTGCTCTGTTGGGCGGACTATTCTCAGGAATCCTCTCGGCCATGCTCGTTGCCGGAATTTTCACCATCGGTACGCCTGTTGTTGCTAAGGATACGGGCGTGGCAACTTACGGTGAGGTGACGTTGATCACCTTCTTTGCCAGCTGCCTGATCATGGTTGGCTGTGGCTTATGCATGAAGAAGTTCGGCTGGAAATGGATGGAGAGTTATGCTTTGCCTATCACAATTGTAGGTGCTTTGGTTGCCGCTTACTTCGCGGTTGCTTGTTTTGAATAATTGAAAAAGTAGAGAGAAATGGAAAAAATGGAAAATAAAAGAGATCAATATAATGAAGAGATGCACCGTTTGGGCCGCTTGTTTACGTGGATTGCCCTTGGTCTGATTCTCATGGTTCCCGTCTGCTATTGCCTCACGGCCGGCGTTATGCCGTTGTGGAGCAAGTTGCCCGAATGTCTGATGTTTATTCTCGGTTATTTGGCCATAGGTTTGGTCGAAGCGTTGAGTTATGCGCCGTTGTTGGGCACGGGCGGTCAGTATCTTACCTTCATTACGGGAAATATTTCCAATTTGAAATTGCCTTGTGCGCTCAATTCTCAGGCTATCGCAAAGGTTGAGGATGGCTCGGAAGAGAAGGAGATTGTCACAACCATCTCCATCGCCGTTTGTTCTATCGTTACGACGCTTGTGATTGTGTTGGGATTGATTCCGTTGGCTATCTTCCAAGAGAAGATCGTCAATGCATTATTGCCCATTTCACCGTATGTTGTGCCTGCTATCTTCGGCGGATTGACCTGCGTCCTAGCAAGCCGTTATCTGAAGATTGCAGCCGTTCCTTTTGTACTTTGTATCTTGATTTGCGTGATAGGAAATTTCGCTGGAATGGGCGCTGTTTTCAATCAGGGAACAATGATTCTGGTGGGTATGGCTGTCAGCGGTGTGACAACCACATTGCTTTACCGAAAAGGAAAACTTTAATTCTGAAATAGTAGACCGATATGAAAATTGACCACGTTGCCGTTTATGTGAAGGATTTGGAGGGGGTGAAGGCTTTCTTCGAAAATTATTTTGGTGCAAAATCCAATCAGCTTTACCACAATCCGAAAACCGGATTGCAAACTTACATCCTTTCTTTTGCCCAAGGTGCACGTTTGGAACTGATGAATCGTCCTGATGTGGATGTTGAAGTTCCACTTCAAAGATTAGGATATATCCATCTATCAATCAGCCTTGGAAGTAAAGAGAGTGTGGATGATATGACGCACCGTTTGCAAGAAGATGGCTATGAAATATTGAGTGGTCCGCGCACCACAGGCGACGGATATTATGAGACCTCCTTTCTTGGTCCCGAAAATTTGCAGATTGAGATAACGGTGTGAGATCGAAAATTTGGCCGTTTTGAGGGCCGTAGAGCTTCTTAAATAGAAAATGTGACCATTCGTCATTGCTGCCGCAAAGCGGCGAAAATCACAAGAAATATGGCAGCTTTGCTGCCAACTAATTGGACCAATTAGACCAATTGGTCTAATTAGACTTATTGGATTTTTTTTTCAAAAAAAATCCATGATTTCACGATGAAACCATGGATTTTTATATTTGGCTTGTAAAAAATTAACCGATAATTTCCATACCTTTCTTCAAGGCTGCCTCGTTCATAGGAATGAGCTTGTGGTGTCTCTCAGGAAGGGTCTTCTTCAAACCAAGAATTACGTTCTCCAAATCTACGATTGGACGGATCTTCAACAAACCACCAAGGATAATCATGTTGAATGATTTTGGTGCGTTCATCTCAATGGAAGTATCCATTGCGTTGATCTTATAGATTTTGATGTCTTTACGGGTTGGCTCTTTTGTAACTCCGTATGGATCGTAGATAAGAGTTCCGCCTGGTTTTACTGTCTTTTCGAACTTATCCAACGACTGTTGGTTAAGGATGATGGCAGTATCGTAAGAGTTTAAGATAGGAGAGCTGATGCGCTCGTCGCTAAGTATAACTGTTACGTTGGCAGTTCCACCACGTTGTTCTGGTCCGTATGCAGGCATCCAGCTTACCTCTTTGCCCTGCATCAGTCCGGAGTACGCAAGGATTTTTCCCATGGACAAAACACCTTGACCTCCAAATCCGGCTATAATTATCTCTTCTGTCATTTTTTTGTTTGTTTAGAATTAAACTTAAATGGTTGTATCCTTAAGGTCTCCAAGTGGATAAGCAGGGAACATGTTCTCTTCCATCCATTTGTTAGCCATAGAAGGGCTCATTTTCCAACCTGAGTTACAAGTTGAAACCACCTCAACTACAGATACACCTCTGTTATTCAAGTTGTTCTCAAAAGCTTTTCTGATAGCTTTCTTTGTTTTTCTGACAGCAGCTGCAGTCTGTACGCTCTGACGAGTTACGTAGCAAGTACCGTCAAGTTCCTTAAGAAGATTAGTGATCTTCAATGGGTGACCATTTACCTTAACGTCACGTCCGTAAGGGCAAGTGGCAGTCTTCATTCCCTCCAAAGTAGTAGGAGCCATCTGGCCACCAGTCATACCGTAGATACCGTTGTTGATGAAGATGATCGTGATGCTGTCTCTACGGTTACAAGCGTGGATAGTCTCTGCTGTACCGATGGCAGCCAAGTCGCCATCACCTTGGTAAGTGAAGACCAACTTGTTAGGACGAAGTCTCTTGATGGCAACAGCCATGGCAGGTGCACGTCCGTGGGCAGCCTCTTCCCAGTCTATATCAAGATAATTGTAGGCAAAAACGGCACATCCTACTGGAGTGATACCGATTGTGTCTTCAACTACATCCATTTCTTCCAATACTTCGCCAATGAGTTTGTGTACAACTCCGTGGCTACATCCTGGACAATAGTGCATAGGACGGTCGTTCATTAGATCCGGTTTCTTATACACCAAATTTTCCGGTTTGATTATATCTTCGATTGTCATTTCTTATCAGTTTTTTGATTCTTGGAATTACATGATTTTTGCCTTCATAGCCTCGATGATCTCATCTGGCGTATAGACAATACCACCCAAGCGGCCAAAGTGCTCAACTTTTACTTTTCCGTTTACGGCAAGTCTTACATCTTCTACCATCTGTCCTGCGTTCAACTCAACGCACAACATTGATTTAACTTGGTTGGCAAATTGGTTCAAGACTTTGCTTGGGAAAGGCCACAAAGTGATAGGACGAAGAAGTCCGACTTTGATACCTTCTGCACGAGCCATCTCAACTGCCTTCTGACAGATACGAGCGGAAGAACCGAATGCTACTAACAAATATTCAGCGTCTTTGCATTGAATCTCCTCGTAACGAACCTCGTTTGCTTCAATTTCTCTGTATTTCTCCTGAAGGTGAAGGTTTTTCTTCTCCATGACAGCAGGATCAAGTTCCAAAGATGTGATGATATTGCACTTTCTGTTTTTTGGTTTTCCAACAGCAGCCCAAGGACACTCTTTAACAATTTCCTCGTCTGTTCTTCTTGGTTTGAACGGAGGAAGAACAACTTTTTCCATCATCTGACCGATAACACCGTCGGCAAGGATGATAGCTGGGTTTCTGTATTTGAAAGCAAGGTCGAATCCTAAACCAACAAAGTCTGCCATTTCCTGAACGGAAGCAGGGGCAAGCGCGATCAACTTATAGTCGCCGTGACCACCACCTTTTACAGTCTGGAAATAATCGGCCTGGCTAGGTTGGATAGTTCCAAGACCTGGACCTCCACGCATTACGTTAACGATAAGGGCAGGGAGCTCAGCACCAGCAAGGTAAGAGATACCTTCCTGCTTCAAACTAACACCTGGGCTGGAAGAAGAGGTCATGACTTTCTTTCCTGTACCGGCACCACCATATACCATGTTGATGGCGGCAACTTCACTTTCAGCCTGAAGCACGTTCATTCCTGTCGTTTTCCAAGGCTCAACCTCTGTAAGAGTTTCCAAAACCTCAGATTGAGGGGTGATAGGATATCCGAAATAACCGTCGCATCCACAACGTATAGCTGCGTGAGCAATGGCTTCGTTACCCTTCATTAATTTTATTTCTTCGCTCATGTTTGATGATAATTTTCTGAATGATTAGTTGTAATCAGGATTTACCTGTTTTAGTCCACTTTTACTTTGTAGACAGAGATACATCCGTCTGGACATACGATACCACAACTTGCGCATCCTACGCAAGCATCTGCGTTTTCCATATAGGCATAATTGTAACCTTTGGAATTAACGTGTTTTGACATTGCTATAACCTTTGAAGGACAAGCTTCAACGCATAGCTGGCAACCTTTGCATCTTTCATTATTTACAACGATAGCTCCCTTTATTTTTGCCATTTTTGAATTGTTTTTTGTATATTCATTTTAAATGTTTGCAAAATTACGGATTTTGTAAGAGAAAGAAAAATCTTTTTATGTGAAAAATCTCACAAAAAACAATTCTTTTCTTACATTTATACGCTTTTTATATATTTTTACTTTTAGAAACTAATCAAATGACTATGAAAACTGACTGATATTCACAAAACGAATAAAAATCCTTACGGTTTATAAAAATTCATAAAATATGCATGTGAATTTATAATCATACATTATTTATAAGAAAAAGATAGGTGTGTGCTGACTGCCGATTGAAATAGGGGTAATCAAACAGGTGTAAAATGGTACATTTACTTAACCATTGTGATTGGTCAATGCTTTTTTATTCCTAATCTCGTACAGAAATGAAATTCGTATAGGGGCGGGGTCTCCCACCATAGCCGTCAGGTTAACGTTCTTATTTACTGTAAATCATGTACATATATTGAAACTATAGTATTTTTGGCGTTTTGTTTTTCCTCGCATATCACAAAGGCTGAGTAAATGTGCCAATACGCCTTGAGGGCTCGCCAAAAGTGGCGTGCTGGATGGCGTAAAAAACAGTTTTACCGTTCAAGCGAGGTACGAGCGCGTTTAAAACTGTTTA
>JALNVE010000117.1 GCA_023227695.1 Paludibacteraceae bacterium | reverse complement strand
TTCTCCACAGGGCAACTGGAAAGAGGGAGATTTTCTCTTCTCTTTCTGCTCTGAAAAATATTTTTTCTACCTGACCCATTTTTTTCCTCCTCAAGTTGCATTATCAATTTGAATCCCCGATTTTCTATCTTTTGAAAGACGCTTTTTGTAAAAGCCCCGTTAGGAAAACGCACCTAATCTCGGTAAGTCACCGTTTCAAGCTAAAACTCAACAGAGAACAGTCCTCGACAAAGTCGTGGTTAACAAAACAATAGACGACATCGCCCTAAAGATAGGACGTCGCTTCACCAAACTTCAGATCTGCATTTCATTTAGGAGGATTCTATAGAACTCAAAAGCATATTAATCACTCGGTTGAATTATTTTTCATTTTTTTCAAAGATGGAAATTCAGTCCATGAAAAATTCATTGCACAAATTTGAATAAATATGCAATAATTGGGATAAATATTGGATATTTTTTGAAAAAAAATTCGTTTTCATTTGCATTGAAATGTTATTTTGGCTATTTTTGTGACGATTTATCAAGCAAAATATTCTTTTTAGATGGGTTCTTCATTAATTTTTGAATCCAAATAGCTCAAAAAAGGAAAAAATATGACAAAAAACGCAAATGTAGAAGATTTGGATCACGTAGTGGTTCGTTTTTCAGGTGACTCCGGCGACGGTATGCAGTTAGCTGGTAACATCTTCTCAACTATTTCCGCTACGGTAGGTAATGACATCTGTACATTCCCAGATTATCCAGCCGATATCCGTGCCCCACAGGGCTCATTGACTGGCGTTTCCGGTTTCCAGGTTCACATCGGAGCCGGCAAAGTTTTCACTCCAGGTGATAAATGTGATGTTTTGGTAGCCATGAACCCGGCTGCTCTTAAAACTCAATATAAATTCTGTAAGCCAACAGGAGCTATCATCATCGATACAGATTGTTTCAATGAGGTTGATTTAAAGAAAGCAGAATTCCAGACATTGAATGCCATCGAGGAGATGGGCATCAAGAACGATGTAATTGCAGCACCTATTACCCAAATGGTAAAAGATTGTTTGGCAGATTCAGGAATGGACAACAAAGCCATTTTGAAATGCCGTAACATGTTTGCCCTTGGTTTGGTTTGTTGGTTATTCAACCGTGATTTGACAGTAGCTGCCAACATGTTGAAAGAGAAATTCGTCAAGAAGCCAGGTTTAGCAGAGTCAAACATCAAAGTAATCCAAGCAGGTTACGATTACGGACACAATACACACTCTTCTGTTTCTCATACATATACCATTGAGACTAAGGAGAAAAAAGGCAAGGGAATCTTCATGGACATCAACGGTAACAAAGCAACTGCTTATGGTATGATCGCCGCAGCAGAAAAAGCTGGTTTGAAGTTGTATCTTGGTTCTTACCCTATTACTCCTGCAACAGACGTTCTTCACGAATTGGCAAAACACAAATCATTGGGCGTTACAACCGTTCAATGTGAGGACGAGATTGCCGGATGTGCATCTGCAGTTGGTGCTTCATTCGCAGGAGCTTTAGGATGTACCTCTACTTCTGGTCCTGGTATCTGCTTAAAGTCAGAAGCTATGAACTTGGCAGTAATCCTTGAGTTGCCATTGGTTGTTTTGGATGTTCAGAGAGGTGGACCAGCAACAGGTCTTCCAACCAAGTCTGAGCAGACAGACCTTCTTCAATGTCTATTCGGACGTAACGGAGAATCTCCAATGCCAGTAATCGCAGCCATATCTCCAACAGACTGTTTCGATGCAGCTTACTCAGCTTGTAAGATGGCATTGGAACACATGACTCCAGTTGTTTTGATGACCGATGCATTTATTGCAAACGGATCAGCAGCTTGGAAGTTGCCTAATTTGGAAGAGTATCCAGCTATCAATCCTCCATATGTCACTTCAGAAATGAAGGGCAATTGGGCTCCATATCAGAGAAATCCTGAGACGGGCGTTCGTTACTGGGCTACCCCTGGTACAGAAGGTTTCTGCCACATCTTAGGAGGTTTGGAAAAAGACAACAAGACAGGAGCAATATCTACAAACCCTGAAAACCACGATTTGATGACTCACCTTCGTCAAGACAAGATCGACAAGATCCCTGTTCCTGACGTAGAGGTATTAGGCGACAAAGATGACGCGGAGTTATTGATCGTCGGATTCGGTGGAACATTCGGTCACTTACATGCTTCCATGGACGAGATGAGAGCAGCAGGCAAAAAAGTTGCTTTGGCTCACTTCAAGTTCGTCAACCCACTTCCAAAAAATACTGCTTCAGTTTTGAAGAAGTACAAGAAGGTGGTTGTAGCAGAGCAGAACCTTGGACAATTTGCAGGATGGTTACGTATGAAGGTAGACAACTTCGCACCATACCAGTTCAACGAAGTAAAAGGTCAGCCATTCGCAGTTAGCGACTTGGTTAAAGCTTTCACAGAGATTTACAACAAGTAATAACTGATTAAGAGAAAAGAAAAATGAGCGAATATACAGCAAAAGATTTCAAGAAAGGACAACCACGTTGGTGTCCTGGATGCGGTGATCACTTCTTCTTGGCTTCACTGCAAAAAGCAATGGCAGAAATCGGTATTGCACCGTATGATACAGCCGTTATTTCAGGTATCGGTTGTTCAAGCCGCTTGCCTCACTACATGGCTACTTACGGAATGAATACGATTCACGGACGTGCAGCAGCTATCGCAACCGGTTGTAAAATTGCTAATCCGAATTTGACAGTATGGCAGGTTTCTGGTGATGGTGATGGTTTGGCCATCGGTGGTAACCACTTCATCCACACAAATCGTCGTAACATAGATTTGAACATGATTCTTTTGAACAACCGTATCTACGGTTTGACAAAGGGTCAATATTCTCCAACATCTCCACGTGGATTCGTCAGCAAATCTTCCCCTTATGGAACAGTTGAGGATCCATTCCGTCCAGCAGAACTTTGCTTCGGTGCCCGCGGACACTTCTTCGCACGTGCAGTCGCAACAGATGCTCCTGGTACAATCGAGATTTTGAAAGCAGCTCAGGCTCATAAAGGTGCTTCTGTATGCGAAATACTTCAAAACTGCATTATCTTCAACAACGGAACTCACGAGAGCGTTCACACTCCAGAAGGTCGTGCAAAGAACGCCATCTATCTTGAGCACGGAAAGCCAATGATTTTCGGTGAAAACAAGGAATTCGGTTTGGTTCAAGAGGGTTTCGGTCTTAAGGTCGCTAAGATTGGAGAAAACGGAATCACAGAAAAAGACATTCTAGTGCATGATGCTCATTGTGAAGATAACACATTGCAATTAAAGCTAGCTTTAATGGAAGGTCCTGACTTTCCAATTGCATTAGGCGTAATACGTGACGTAGAGGCTCCTACGTACAACGACGCTATTGAAGAGCAGATCAAGGATGTCAAGAGCAAGAAAACCTATCACAATTTCCAAGAATTGTTGATGACCAACGACACTTGGGAGGTAAAATAAGGTCGAAAAATAAGATATTTTTAGTGATGTGTAGGAGACGGAGGGCGCAAACTTTCCGTCTTCTTTTATTTTTGGCCGATGGCCAAAAGACTAATTAGTCCAATCGGCACAGCCCTTTGGGCTGTAAAATGAAAATGAAACATTCTTTAAATCTCTATATGAATAAATAATCGTAACTTTGTGTTGACTTTCGGGTCACTAGGCCCTTAAGCGACAAACCATCCGTATAAAAACAGAGAATCATACGGTTTTTAAAGGAGAAATTATGGGACTGGACGTAAACAGCATTAGAAAAGATTTCCCCATCCTGGAGAAAAAGATATATGGCAAGCAACTTGTCTACTTAGACAACGCTGCCACAACACAAAAACCATCATGTGTAGTTGAAAAGATTTGTGAGGGTTACTACAGCTGTAACGCTAACATTCACCGTGGTGTGCACTTCCTTAGCCAGCACGCTACAGAGGCACACGAGGCAGCACGCGAGAACGTACGCGCCTTTATCAACGCACCTTCCAATAAAGAGATTATCTTCACTCGTGGCACTACCGAGGCCATCAACCTGGTTGCCTCCTCTTTTGGCGACAGCCAATGTGAAGAGGGCGACGAAATCATCGTTTCGCAGATGGAGCACCACTCCAACATCGTACCTTGGCAATTGCTTCGATCAAGGAAAGGTATAGTACTGAAAGTCATTCCGTTCGACGAAAACGGTGAACTTCAGTTGGAGAAATTGGACAGCCTTATCACCAACAGAACAAAATTGATCTCAGTCACTCACGTTTCCAATACATTGGCAACCATCAACCCTGTTAAGGAGATCATCAAGAAAGCGCACGAGCACAACATCCCTGTATTGGTAGACGGAGCTCAGTCCATTCCTCATCTCAAAGTGGATGTGCAGGATTTGGATGCCGACTTCTTCGTGTTCTCTGGTCATAAAGTTTATGGTCCTACTGGAATTGGAGTCCTCTACGGAAAAGAGAAATGGCTGGAGCTCATACCTCCTTACCAAGGCGGTGGTGAAATGATCCAGAAGGTGACATTCGAGAAGACAACCTTCAACGAACTTCCGTTCAAATTTGAGGCTGGAACACCTGATTATATTGGTTCAACAGCGCTCTCAACAGCGTTGGATTATGTTACAGCCCTTGGCATGGACAACATAGCACAACATGAAAGTGAGTTGCTGGAATATGCACGTGAGCAGATGGCAAAGATCGAAGGCATGCGCTTCATCGGCAATGTAAGCCACCGTGGCGGATTGGTTTCCTTCCTGGTTGGCGACATACACCCTTACGACATGGGGTCCATCCTTGACAAACTAGGCATTGCCGTACGTACAGGTCACCACTGCGCTGAACCTGTTATGCAGGCATTTGGAATCGAAGGCACCGTACGTGCATCATTCGCATTATATAATACAAAAGAAGAGATAGACATCCTTGTGGCAGGAATTGAACGTGCCCGCAAGATGTTCCATCATTAAACATAAGAATCATGACAATCAACGAGAAACAAGACGAAATTATCTCTGAGTTTGAATTTTTAGAAGATTGGTTGGACAAGTACCAACAGATTATCGACAAGAGCCAGTCTGGCGAGAAGATGCCCGAAGAAGAGAAAATTCCAGAAAACCTCATCGAAGGCTGTCAAAGCAAGGTTTGGGTTACTGCGCAATATAAAGACGGATTGGTTTATTACCACGGCGAGAGCAACACCGACATCGCAGGCGGAATTGTTGTGATGCTGGTTGAGATTTTGTCGGGACATACACCTGAAGAGATTTTGGACAGCGAGCTTTACTTCATCGACCGTATCGGCCTGAAGGAGCACCTTTCTCCTACCCGTTCCAACGGAATGTTGGCTATGATCAAGCAGATGCGCCTCTACGCCATGGCTTTAAAGGCAAAAGAAAACGAGAAATAAATGCATTTTGAAGGTATAACGAGAAGAAAACCGGCAAACAGAAAACATACTTTATCAACATGAAGAACAAAAAAGTAACATCGGCAAAACCAGTTCAAGAGAAGAAGGAGATCTCTCCCAAAAAATTCATTCTCTCTGAGCAACAAACGATATGGGGATGTAGGATTCTTTTCTTCCTATTTTCTCTCTGTTTCCTAGGCATCTACAATTCTGAACTGATGTACAAATTGCAGAATGCAAACTTCTTCCTTCAGAATGAGATTTTCTTTGAGAATACAATGCAACAGTCAGCAGGTCTGCTCATATATGTTTCGGCCTATCTCACTCAGCTGCTGTACTATCCTATTTTAGGAGCACTGGTACTCTCTTTGATTCTCTCTGCAATCGAACTGGGAGTAAGCCACATTTACAAAATTTCAAGCGAGAAATTCCTGCTATCTTTCATTCCTTCAGGACTAGTGCTTCTGATGATTAGCTCCATAGGATATGCCGTTTACTATATGTTCAACACCTCCATCGTATTCTCATCCACTTTAGGCGTACTGCTGATTCTTTCCATTCTGTTTTTGCATAAAGTATTATCCAGCAAAAAGACAGGGTCAGCCATCTCTTTGGCTATTGCAGCTATCGCATTCTTTGCAATCGGCAGTTATGCATTAGTTGCAATATTGATCATTACCATCAACGAGTTGAAAAAAGAGGAGAAGACCAAATTCATTTATGCTGGTATAGGCATTATTCTCATAGCCTTGCTTCCTTATATTTCAAGCACTCTCCTCGTCGAGACATACAATTATGCAATACTTGCGCCAATTACTGATTTCCACTATCAGAACTTGTTCATCCTCATAACAGCAACACTTCTTCTCTTAACCGTTTATTCATTCTTCTTCGGGAAAAAGAAGTCAGAGATAAAAAGTATAAGCAATCATTTGATGTATAATGCGATCGGAATGGCAGTTGTCTGTTTGGGCATCTTCTACTTCTCTTTCCGCGATGATAATTTCCAAACGGAGATAAAGATGCAGCGACTTTGCGAGCAACACGATTGGAATAACATTTTGAAAGAAGCTGAAAAGGTTTCGGAACCCACAAAGGCTATCTCTGCCTATCGAATCATTGCATTGGCCAACAAAAAGGTTCTTGCAAATGAGATGTTCAGATACCCTTGTATTCTAAAAAAGTCAGTATCACAATACCTCACAAATCAGCCTATATATTACGAGGACCTTTTTCTCTACGCATCATTTCCAAATAATGCCTATTTATGGGCAATGGAATTCTGGGTTACCACAGGTCCGACATATGAGCACCTGAAAAAAATGGCTCTTTGTGCATTACTGAGTGATGAAGACGAGCTAGCAAAGAAATACATAACCTTACTTAAGGAGACAATGTTCCAAAGCTCATGGGCTAAAGAACACGAAAAGTACATCGGTCATCCAGAACTGATGATCAGCAAATATCCTGAAATGGATAAAGTAAGAAAGTGTCTGCCTAAGCAAGATGTGATTATCAGCGTACAGAATTTGCCACAAACATACATCTCCTATAGCAAGATGGATGCTGGGACAATTGAGCACCGTATACTTGCAGACCTCTACAGTAAAGATTTGAAATTATTCATGAACGACATTCTGATCGCACAGTCGCTCTACAAAAACAGGTTGCCACTCTGCATGAAAGAGGCTCTTGTCATTTGCGCCATCAACGGCCATCCAGAGGGATTAAAGCATTTCCGCATAGAGAGACCTTTTGCACAGAGTATCGTAAATCTGTTCCAGTCGCTCAAAACCTACAGCAGCAAAGAGGCTGCGGCTAAAGCTCTGAAAGAGACGTACGGTAACTCATACAGTTACTATTACATCTTCTCCAATGCAAACACAATGCACTAATTCACATCTCAAATCAAAAATGATCATGACAAAAAAAGATATAAGACATAAGCTATCAGTCATCACATTCGCAGCTATCGCTCTGATTCTGACAGCTTGTACCAACGTACCAAGCAGCAGTGAGAAGGTGGCTAAAAGGGCCTCTATTTATCCTGATTACACAGATATTGTAATGCCTTATAACATTGCACCAATGAACTTTCTTGTTCAGGAGAAAGGCGACGAATGCGTTGTGAAAGTGACAGATGCCAGTGGAAATTCCATCACCTCTTCGGGTGATAACAAAATGAGAATCCATTTCCCTGCAAACAAATGGAAAAATCTTCTTTCTAAGAACAAAGGAAAAATTCTGACTTACGAGATTTACGTAAAGAATGAGGGCAAATGGCTTCAATACGAGAGTTTCTCAAACGAGGTGGCTGCCGAGGCTATAGACCCTTATCTGACTTATCGTCTGATTGAGCCGTCTTACATGAGTACAGGAAATATCGGCATTTTCCAGTTCAACCTAGAAACATCGGAACAAACACCGATACTAACGAATCACAAAAAGAAATGTGATCCAAACAACCGTGAACAAAGCTGTGTAAATTGCCATGTAAGTCAACAAAACAACCCTGAGAACAGCATGTTCTACTACAGAGGTCCAGGCGGTGGAATGCTCATGACATACCAAGGAAAGGTATACAAAGTCAACACAAAAACCGGAGACATGTTTGCCGGTACAGTCTATACTGCATGGCACCCTACATTACCATTAATCGCATTCTCCAGCAATGATATCAGACAGAGTTTCCTTTCAATAAATAAAGGTAAGATATTTGTCTACGACTATCGTTCAGACCTAGTTTTATATGACATTAAGAAGAATGAGATGACTCATATCCTAAAGACGAAAGACCAACAAGAGACATTCCCTTGCTGGTCTCCAGACGGGAAATATCTCTACTTCTGCAGTTCAGACTCTACTCTTACAGATTTCACTCAGTTCAAAAAAATGAAATATGATCTGAAGAGGATTCCGTTCAACGAGAAAGATAAATCATGGGGTGCAGTAGAAGACCTATACCACGCATCATCTAAAGGATTAAGTGCTTCTCATCCTAGGATTTCTCCAGACGGGAAATATATGATATTTACAGTTGCACCTTTCGGACCTAATGCATATACACAAAAGGAAGCGGATCTATATCAAATGAATATGGAAACAAAAGAAGTTTCTATCATAACAGAAGTAAACAGTAATTCTAGCGATTGTTATCATGCATTTAACTCTAATGGCCGCTGGGTTGTATTCTCAAGAAGAGAAGACGCGAACTACAGCCGTCCTTATTTCTTTTATTTTGACAAAGATGGCAAGGCTCACAAACCTTTTGTGATACCTCATACAGAGGCAGACTACAATATGAATCTTATCAAGAACTACAACGTTCCTGAGTTCTTGGTTGGCCCTGTAAAAATAACACAGAACGAGTTCTATAAAATGATTGAGAAAGAAGAGGCTATTCAAAGCAACTATGCTTCAACTAATTCAGATACTACAACAAACGATAAAGATGTTGACACTTATTCTGGTGCATCAAAAATGTCGCAGAAAAAGGATTAATCAAAATAACATTTCTCAATCAGAAAAGAGTGTTACAAACTCTCTTTTCAACCTTCTTGCGGGTCAGTAGAAATTTAGTGGGGAAAAGCATAAATATTGGCGATACGGAATAGGAAGAACTTCTTATCTACGACCCCACGCAGATTAGCCCTGAAAAGTTTGATTTTCGCATTGAAAGA
>JALNVE010000116.1 GCA_023227695.1 Paludibacteraceae bacterium | reverse complement strand
TTATTCTTGAAAGAAGGCTTTCTCTGCTCTCGTTCTTTACGACGCTCTTCCTTACTCTTCTTTTTTGGTCTTGTCTGTTGATTGATAGTAGAAAGATCTATCTTGCCAATAACGTTGATATTTGTCTTCAACTCTGAAGATCCAAGTGTAAACAAATCAGACTTGTTAGTCTGAGGGGTTACAAATTCCTTCTCATCGGCATTATCAGAAGGTTCTTCTATTATTGGAGCCTCAACTTTAGTCTCCTCAACTGGAGCATCTGCTTTTTTCTCCTCGACTTTAAAAGCCTCTTGAACAGGAGCCTCATTCTTTTCAGTATTCACCTCTTGAGGTCTATTTTCTTCTCTTTTTGGTTTATTTAGATCGTCTAAATTGATTTTTCCAATTTGCTTAATCTTGGGTTTCTGATCTTCAGGAACAACAGTTTTAATTTCTTCCTCCTTCTTTGGCAAATCAAAGCCTTCGATAGAGACACTCTCCTTCTTTTCCTTTATTTGTCTCTGTTGGCTTACCCTTTCAGAGTCAATTCTCATCTTTTTATCCTTGCTGAATTCCTGATATAACATAATCTCCTCATCATCCGAAATCTTGTGATTTGGATCATCAGGTATGCTGTGGCCCTTCTTCTCAAGGAAGTCCACAACGGTAGAGATTCCCACGTTTAATTCTTTCGCAATTTTACTTAATCGTATAGACATATTCTAACTTTAAAACTTTTTAAAAATTCATCATCGCACTGTTGCGGACCATGTCTCTCACATGCCGGTAAGAGACTTCTGGCCTTATTTATCAAGGAAGAACTAAATTAGTTCAGAGGCTCGTCGTTTGTCTCTGCATCAGAAACACTCTCCTGATCAGAAGACTCATGTGCTTCGGAGTCTTTAAGTGACTTTTCTGCATCACCTTCGCTATCAAACTCAGCGCTCAATACACGGATAACGTCATCCACCGTCTCCTCCTCAAGGTCAGTACGTTTTATCAATTCTTGTCTTGGAATTTCCAATACATTCTTAGCTGTATCGCAACCAATACCCTTCAATATTTCAATAACCCAAGGTTCAATTTCATCCAAGAACTCATCCAAGAAGATATCTTCCTCATCGAAGATATCATCAACATCACGGAAGACTTCAATCTGATACTCTGTCAACATTGTAGCCAAACGAATGTTCATACCTCCTTTTCCAATTGCAAGAGAAACCTCTTCAGGCTTCAAGAAGACTTCAGCCTTCTTGTGCTCATCAATCAATCTGATAGAAGAGATTCTTGCTGGGCTCAAAGCTCTAGACATGAACAATGACATGTTACTTGTATAGTTAATCACATCAATGTTCTCGTTACGCAACTCACGAACGATACCGTGAATACGTGCACCCTTCATTCCGACGCAAGCACCTACTGGATCAATACGTTCATCGTATGACTCAACGGCTACCTTAGCCCTCTCACCTGGTATACGCGCAATACGACGTATAGTAATCAAACCGTCGTTAATTTCAGGCACCTCCAATTCGAACAAACGCTGTAAGAACAATGGAGAAGTTCTTGAAAGTATAATCTTCGGATTGTTATTCTTATTATCAACCTTAGCAACAACTGCACGTAAGGTATCACCCTTACGGTAGAAGTCAGAAGGAATCTGCTCAGTCTTAGGAAGCAACATCTCATTGCCCTCATCATCCAAAAGAAGGATTTCCTTCTTCCAAACTTGGTAAACCTCACCCGTAACAATCGTACCAATTTTCTCTTTGTACTTATTATAAAGGGTATCTTTCTGCAAATCCAAAATCTTTGATGCCAAAGTTTGTCTCAAATTCAAAATGGCACGACGACCGAAGGATGTGAAATCCACTTTATCGGTAACATCTTCGTCAACTTCGAAATCAGCATCAATTTTTTTAGCCTCACTCAATGAGATCTCTGTATTTGTATCTTGGAGATCAGCATCTTCCACTATTTTTCTGTTACGATATATTTCAAAATCACCTTTGTCTGGGTTGATGATAACATCGTAGTTCTCATCTGTACCGAACATCTTTGAAATAACACTGCGGAAAGACTCTTCCAACACGCTGATCATTGTACTTCTATCAATATTTTTCAGATCTTTGAACTCTGAAAAGCTATCAATCAAACTTATCTCCTCTTGTTTAGCCATGATTATTTAAATCTGATAGTATATTTTGTATATTTTATTTTATCATACTCGAATGTTAAGGTTTCGGTTACCTCCACCTTACGTTTTGCACCTTCCGGCTTTACCTTATTTACCACTTCTAGCCCGAATGTGGAATCTGTCACATCTTTCAAGATGCCATGATGTTTCTTTCCTTGGCAATCTAAAACCTCAACTTCAGAACCTTCGTATTTACGATACTGTTCCAACACCTTGAAAGGAGAAGAGAGACCAGCAGAGCCAACCTCCAACTCATAATCCTCAACATCTCTGTCTAACTTGGACTCTATAAAATGAGTCAATGCTACACAATCATCAATCATGACACCTTCGTTAGAATCTATTTCAACAGTAATGGCGTTATCCTTGCTGACTTTAACATCAACAATGAAACGGTCACTGTCTGCAATAAACTCCTCAACTAATTGTCTGACTACGCTTTTTTCTATCATTTTCTCATTTTTAGTAACAAAATAGGGGGACTGTCGTCCCCCTCCCTATTCCTCTAAACTGGTGCAAAGATAAGGCAACCATCCGTAAAAACCAAATTATCAAGCACAAAAAGCTTTTTAGCAAAGGTGCACAGACACATTGATCAGGATAGAATTCATCTATTTTTTCTTTTTATGAGAATTATTTTTATATCTAACTAACACAAAATCAATGCAAAAATTATTATTTTTACTTTTTAACAATTTATAACAGCATTAACAGCATTTTTTTTGAAAGCTAGTCGAATAATTCACATAATACATTTTTTATTTTTAGTGTTTTTGTTTCTAAACATAAAATCAGAACTGACTTTAAAATTATTCCTATATCTTTGAAACGTTAAAAGAAGCTGTTTCTATTTTTTACATACTATTTTTGTATGAAAACCAAATAAAGTTTTAGTTGATTCTTCGAGTGCCTTGTTGGCCATTATTAAAGATAGAATTGAAAGAGCTTCTGAAACAATGAATGATTTTTCCATGATGTATTGCAAACCATATACACGAACAAGAATTAAACTTACAAGAAATGAAGTCGAGAATCTATTTTCTATTAGCTATTGTGGCACTTCTGACACAATGCAAGACACCCGAGAAAGAACCACTCGTAATGTCGAAACTTTTCAGCGACAACATGGTCATACAACAAGGTGTTGAGGTTCCTGTATGGGGAAGTACCACACCCAAAGAGGAAGTGACTGTACGATTCCGAACGCAGAACATCAAAACCAAAGCCGACCATAAAGGAAATTGGCAATTGAAACTAAAACCGGAACAAATCGGAATTGGTGATTCTCTTGTAGTAACTACAAAATCGGATACACTTGTATTCAGATCAGTTGCCGTTGGTGAGGTTTGGGTTGCTTCTGGGCAATCAAATATGGAGGTTCAAATGATCAACAATTGGGCTCCGATTAACGACGCTGAAAAAGAGACAGCCAATGCTAACTATCCAGACATCCGTCTCTTCATCGTCAACAGGAACACATCCTTCACTCCAATTGATACCCTTATAACTGATGGTTGGAAAGTTTGTACGCCTGAAAATGTAAAAAACTTCTCGGCTGTAGCTTATTTCTTTGCACGCGACCTTCACGAAGCAATCAAGACACCAGTAGGAGTCATTTTCTCTGTATGGGGAGGTACAGCTGCTGAATCTTGGACAAGTGCAGAGGCTCTTTCTATGATAGAGAGATACAAAAAAGATATTAAGCGCATCAAAGCTCTACCCGCTGATACAATAAAACAACGAGAGAAATACGAGAAAGACAATGCTGAATACATCAAGAAGATGGGCGAATTGGACTTCGGTATTAATGGGACAGACTCCATCTTCACAAAAGTAAAATTGGACGAAAGTGATTGGGATACAATTTCTATTCCTTCACTTTGGGAAAGTTCCAGAATCGGCGTTTTCGACGGTTCTGTATGGTTCAGAAGAACCATAGATGTCAAACCCGATTGGGTTGGCAAATCATTGACATTGAACGTTTCCCCATCTGATGACTACGACGAAGCTTGGATTAACGGAGTAAAAGTAGGACAAAGCGGACTTTGGGGCGAACCTCGTCACTATGCTGTTCCTGAAGGATTAATCAAGAAAAATGGCAACGTGATTGTGCTTCGAGTAAGCGATTTCCAAGGTGCAGGAGGATTCAACGGGAAGCCAGAAGATATGTCATTAAGCTACGATAAAGATGAAATTTCACTTAGCGGCGTTTGGAAATGCCACAAAGGTTTTGATTTGAGTTTGATCAAAGAAAAACCTATCAAACCAAATAGTAAAGGTACTCCAACCGTACTATTCAACGCAATGATTCACCCTCTTATTCCTTACGCCATAAAAGGCGTTATCTGGTATCAAGGTGAGGAGAATGCGGGTAAAGCATGGGAGTACAGAGATCTGTTCCAAGCTTTAATCACTGATTGGAGAAAACAATGGAATCAAGGCGATTTTCCATTCTATTTTGTTCAGTTGGCCGCACATATGCGCAGATTGCCTCAACCTGCCGATGAGATGTGGCCTGAATTAAGAGAGGCTCAGATGTTAGCTTTACAGCTTCCAAATACAGGAATGGCCATTGCCATTGACGCTGGAGATGCAGATAACATTCATCCAGGAAACAAACAGGTAATTGGCAAACGTTTGTCATTATGGGCATTGGCCAAGTGTTATGGAGAGAGCTCCATGTTATATAGCGGACCAACATTCAACAAAATGGATATCAGTGGAGATACGATAACACTTACATTCAACAATGTGGGCAAAGGATTAAGGACAAAACCTAGCAAAAAAGAGCTTAAAGGTTTTGCTGTGGCAGGAGAAGATAAAATCTTCCATTGGGCAAAAGCTAAGATCACTATTGACAACAAGGTGATTCTTCTTTGTGACGAAGTAAAACAGCCCGTTGCTGTAAGATATGCATGGGCTTCTAACCCAGAATGCAACTTGACAGACTCTGACGGATTGCCAGCATCTCCTTTCCGTACAGATAATTGGAAACTTCTTACTCAACCCGAATAAAATTAAGGTATGAATAAAATAATAAGTATTTTTATTATGGGCATTTTATTGCTTAACTCATGTGGAAGACAAGGATCGACGAATGTTCCTAAGAACGACTTTATCACTGTCAAAGAGGGTCAATTCATCCGCAACGGAAAGCCTTACTACTATATCGGCACAAACTACTGGTACGGAGCTTTGCTGGGTTCTAAAGGTAAAGGTGGCAACCGCGAACGATTACAGAAAGAGCTTGACCTAATGAAGGCCAACGGCATAGATAATCTTCGAATCCTTGCAGGAGCAGAAGGTCCTAATGGGGAACCTCGTCGTGTCTCACCAGCCATGCAGATTAGACAGGGCATTTACGACGAAGATTTGTTGGAAGGACTAGACTTTCTTCTAAACGAAATGACGAAAAGAAATATGGTTGCCATTCTCTTCATCAACAACGCATGGGAATGGTCAGGTGGTTTCTCTCAGTACGTAAGCTGGTCAACAGGCGATTCCATTCCTTACCCAGAAGTTAATGGTAAGACATGGGGTGAGTTCATGGCCTTCTCGGGAAGATTTTTAAACGACGAAAAGGCAAAATCCATGTTTTATAAACATATTGAGTTTCTTTTGAACAGAAAAAATTCAATCAATGGCGTGCTTTACAAAGAAGACCCAACCATCATGACTTGGGAAATTGCCAATGAGCCAAGAGCCTTCTCCAACGAAAACAAAATGGCATTCGATGCTTGGATTGATTCAACAGCTACTCTTATAAAAAGAATAGACCCTAGCCATCTTGTCACAACAGGATTAGAGGGAACTTGGGGTTGTGAGAATGACACGGCACTCTACGAAAAGATTCATTCGCACACAAACATAGATTACCTCACCATGCACATTTGGCCTTACAACTGGAGTTGGTTAAACCCTAAAGACATGACTGGCACCATTGATTCGGCGCTAATTAAAGTAGGCGAATACATGAATCTTCAAATATCTGTGGCCAAGAAGTTAAACAAACCTATTGTCTTCGAAGAGTTCGGATTACCTCGTGATGGATTTGCCTTCGCAAAAGGCACGCCTGTGACAACAAGGGATAAGTACTACGATTTTTCCTTTTCTGAAGTTCTTAAGAATGCCAAATCAAACGGACTTTTGGCGGGAGCTAATTTTTGGACATTTTCCGGAATAGGCAAACCAAATGCAGATAGAACCGACAACATGTGGAAAGATGGTGACGACTTTCTAGGTGACCCTCCTCAAGAAGCTCAGGGCCTCAACTCTGTTTTCATTGAAGATCCGACAATGGGAATTGTCAAAAAATACAACGACAGTATCATAGGATTAAGAAAATAAAGATCAAAACACTACATCAAGAGCTCGTTTCAACAAAAACGGGCTCTTATTTTGGCTATTCAGCATAACTTTTTCAATGAGTCGCAGTCAAAAGAGAGCCCAATATGCTGAACAACATATAAAAGCGAGAACAACCTGTCAGATTTTGCAATAAATTTGTAATGACCGTAAAATGAGCAAATAGTAGTATTTGTTTCCTTATATTATTGTATATATTTTTTCTTATACGTTAGACTTATAAATTTTCAGTATGAATCTTAAATTTTTACATCCACTAATGACGGCGATGGCGCTTTCCGTCGGTATAGCTTCTTTTGCCCAAACCGAAATTGGCACATGGAAAGGATTTCGTCAATCAGCAGCTACATTCACATTTGATGATGGCTGTGCCAATCAATTATCTTTGGCAGTTCCAGTATTTGATAAATATGGTTACAAAGCCAGTTTCTATCCAGTAACAGGATGGGGGCCAAATTGGAGCGCCTTAAGAGATTTGGTTTCCAAAGGTTATGAAGTAGGCAGCCACTCTGACAGCCACGGACAAACAATGGGCGATGGTGAAATATCTAGTTCAAAAAAGACAATTGATAATAACATTACTAATCAGGTATGTAACACCATTACATACCCTAACTGTAATGAACCATCGGAGTCTGAGCTTATGAAGTATTACATTGGTGGTCGTATTTGCGACAATAATGTTGAAGGAAAAACTCCTGGAAACTATTATCGTATCGGTTCTATTCTCTGCGGAAGCAATTACAATTGCAAATCAACGGGAGATTTTCAAGGACAAATGCAACAAGCTCAAGGTAAAAATGGTTGGGTTGTGTTCTTGCTTCACGAGGTTGAAAGCGGCAATGGTCATTCACCCACAGCACTTTCATCTATCGAAGGTGCTCTTAAATACGCAAATGACAATGACAGCAAAATTTGGGTCTGCACATTCCGTGATGCCATTCTTTATTCTAAAGAGCGTAATGCTGCAAAGATTTCAGAGGATAACTCAGGCAGTGAAATCAAAATAACAATTACAGATAATTTGGAAGATAAGACATACAATCTTCCACTTTCACTTCGTACAAGCCTTCCTGATGGATGGAACGAAGTTAAAGCAACACAAAATGATAAGGAGATTGAAGCAAAAATAGATGGTAACTACATCTATTTTGAAGCTGTTCCTGATGGTGGAGAGGTAACACTTTCTTCAGGTGGTCCTGTTGTTCCAGATCCTACATTCGCAATCACTAGTCCTACAAGCAAAGAGACTTGGTGTTCAGACCATGACACTACAGTAACTATCTCTTGGGAGATGAGTGGCGAGGCTACACAAACTTATACTTTAAACTGGAACAGCGGTTCGGCAGGTTCATCTTCTGAAACATTGAATGTTTCAAGTGTAAAAGCATCTTCTGAATGGACTAATGAAGAAGGTACTTTCTCTTGGAGCGCAGATAATATTTTGAGTGATGACGGAAGCCATGGCGAAAGCAGCCGTTGGGGTTCTCAGACAAACGAGAACGAATGGGTAGAGTTAACTCTATCTAATGCAACTACCGTTGGTGGTATTATATTGGATGAGTTTGAAGAGTATGGAACCGTATCTTCATTTGCTATAGAATATGATGACAACGGACAATGGAAGACTGCATACGAAGGCACTACTATCGGAAATGACTTCAAGGCATCTTTTGATCCAATATCTACTTCAAAAGTCAGACTATTTATTAAAGCTGCATCTGGAGTAAACATCAACTACTTTGCATTAACAGGATTATCTAATGTCAAAATTGCAGATGTTACCGGCAGCGGCAAAACAGATTGGAAAATTCCAAGCGGATTAGTTGGCGCAGGATTTTTCTCTATCAACAAGAGTTCTAAGATTTTAGTTCAATCTCCTTCTATCACTCTTATGAAATGTGACGCAGCAGACCCAGGAGAGGATCCTCAGGATCCAGGAACAAGCAATGCTTGTGATGAATATCCAAGTTTGTCTGGCACTGGAACAAGTATTAGTGGAAATAAAATTCAAAACATAGGAAGTAAAGGTTTCAATGTTGAGCAATGGTATCAAAACGGAACTAACAGCATGACTGCTTACCCCGACAAGGATTGCGCTTTCAAAGCTTCATGGAGCAATCCTAGTGATTATTTGGCTCGTGTAGGATATATGTGGGGACAAAACAGTGGAAAGACATATAAAAATCTTGATGGAGATATCCACGCAGAGTTCAACTTCACAATGTCTGGTAGCGGTGGAGGTTACTCTTACATTGGTATCTATGGATGGACTGTAGCAACCATGGTTGAGTACTACATCGTTGAAAACTCGTTTGCTTACGGCCAAGGCGGCATGTATTATGGCGCAAGTCAAGTAGGAACTTATACTGTAGATGGCGACACCTATATACTTTATAAAGGTACACGAACCAATGCACCAAACATTACAGGTACAAATCAAGACTTCCCTCAAATTTTTGCAGCAAGAGGTGATGGTAGAGGTGGAAACAAGAGAACTTGCGGACATATCAACGTAAGTGAGCACTTCAGACAATGGGCAATATTGGGAGTAAAAGAAAT
>JALNVE010000115.1 GCA_023227695.1 Paludibacteraceae bacterium | reverse complement strand
TTTTGACCTATAGAACATGTGCGATTTGTTAAAATAGTTCCTCAAAGTTTTGAATTGGTTTCAATCCGAGTATTCATCGGGCTTTGAGACATATTACAGCCTGCATTTTGACCTATACGCCTAATTTTACATACATTAAACTCAAATAAGTTTTTTCAATAAAGAGTTAGGTTATCTTTGTTATCAAATAGTTAAAGGTATAAAGCATGAGTAAAATTTACACTAAACATTTTTTTCAATTATTCATTGCATCTATATTGATTGTGGGTGCATCTTCTTGTTCGAACAACAGCGAATACAAGGAAGCCATGACTTTTTATGACAGCATATCCACTGCCATTGATTCTGTCCATACGCTTGACGAATTAGAAAGTGTCATTAACGAATACGCCGACAGGAGTTCAAGATACACAACTGATATTGCAACAAGCGACAAGGAGAAAGAAGAACTTTCCAGAAAATCAGACGAGACAGCCCAAAAACTGGCAAGCAAGCTAGAAAATCTTTCGAAGATAAATGGAATTGATATCGATGGAATTTTCGGCCTGGACGATGAAGAAGACGACTCTTTCAGCGTTGGATTCTAAACCATCATACACTAACAATTACTACACCCTAGGTCACAACAAGCTTACCTAGGGTTGCAGAAAAGCGAGTTGTCACTGCTCTTATACTATCAGAAGTTCAATTCTTTCTTGACAAAGAAAGAGTAACACGCTCAATCCAAATAGACTTTAACCGAACCGACGCTTATTTTAGACTCCACCAAGATTGGAATCTGACGTTCGTCGTTTGTAATCCAAACATAAACAGGTTCTCCCTCTTCAAACATGGTTCCAGAGACCACCGTAGCGGAGCATTTCAGACAATTGTACTCACGCCCGTTTCTGTTTTCTATCATCTCCTCCTTCAATATCTTTCCATAGATCGTATAAACTGAATCGTTGAACATCACATGAAACGGGATTGACTTTCCTACCCCATACTCACGAATATTCATCGAACGAGCCACATAAACGGCATGAATGATATCCCATGAACAATTGGGACGATTCAACGTCTTGCTGCCTCCTTTGGGCTCAATCTTATTCTTATAAGTCTTATAGATATGATTTCCATCATAACGGTAATACTCTTTCGACCAAAAACCATTTTCTGTAGTTGAAGATTCCATATACAAAGGTTCAAATTTTTTTGTCATCACAGCTTTGTGAGAAGAATGAAGAGAATAGAGCCACTCCCATCTTGGAAGATTATCAGCCACAACCGTAAACTTATAATTACCTTTTTCTTCACCTACTGAAAATGAAGCGACACCAGCCCTAACCCATATCAAGCCCCAATTGTAGTAAGCTGAGTATTTCAACTCTTCTCCAACAGGAAAAGCAGTTCCCCCTTCCACGCATTGAGCGGAAGACGGAATCACATTCACAGCAAAAAGAACTAAGATGAGATATAAAACCAAGCGACGCATAAAAAAATCCTTTACTTTACATTCTTCTCATGTCCAAAGTATTCATTCCAAAATATCCAAACCAAGAATATAATACCATAAAATGCATATTTAAACACATAAGCATGGAAGAAATCCAACATGTTTAAATAATTATAAGAAATCAATGCCAACAAAATGACCCTGAATACATTCAGGAAATAACATAAAACAACGCCCGCAGGAATAAACCACAGCTTATGCCTCCAGGGACCATAGCTAAACAACATGATAACCGTAAAAATGAACATCTGTTTGAAGCCAGCGCAACCCCATACGATTAATATCGTTTCATGATTTTCAAAGGCCAAAGAGAGTCCGTTCATCTTCACAGACATACCCAAAACATCGTACAAAAAGGAATGGGCTAAGACAACCACTCCACGCGTAAATGACGAAGCAAAAGCTGAAATATCAAAACCAAAAGCGGTAACGTATATTCCATATTCATCAGACTGAACAACCAGTTTCCAAAACAGATTGGCCAAAATCATCACAAGGAAAAAACATAAGACCCCCTTGTAAGGATCTATTTTTTCAGAGAGAATATTCCATTTTTCTTTCATATAGACAAAATTAACGCCAATCACGAAAGGCTCTTGTTCCCTTCACAAAGAAATCGTAAACAATGCTGCCATTGTAGATTTCCTTAATGTCAGAAACCTTCATGTTTGCCAAATTATTCTTTCTGGCCTCCTTATAAGTAGGTAAAATCTTCTTAAAATCCTTACGGGCACGATAAATAGCCTTGAAGTTTGCCACATCGCCCTTAAAAAGAAAAACGAAGGCAGAAAGATAATCTAAAAAATAACGCATAACCATCACCGCAGCGAGTCTCTTCTCCAATTCATTTTTATAAATCATCAGAAGGTTATTTCTATAGTTCAAGTATGTCTTGTGCGGATTATCCACATTTAGCGTTCCTCCTCCCACATGATAAACAACGCTCTGAGGAATACAAACGACACGATACCCACGGCATCTTAATCGCCAGCAGAAATCAATCTCCTCCATGTGTGCAAAAAAACCACCATCCAATCCACCATTTTCCTTGAAAGCTGTTGCACGAACAAAAAGAGAAGCTCCCGTAGCCCAGAACAGATCGGTCACTGAATCATACTGACCCTTATCTTCCTCCACTACAGAAAGGATTCTACCTCTACAAAAAACATAACCCCATTTATCTATAAAACCACCAGCTGCACCAGCATGTTCAAATCTGTTTTTATCATAGAAAGCATGGATCTTGGGCTGACAAGCAGCTATGTCAGGATGAGCATCCAAATACTCAATCATAGGATCTAGCCAACCGTCTGTCACCTCCACATCCGAATTCAACAACACAAAATACTCAGCATCAATCTGAGCCAAGGTTCTGTTATAACCGTCTGCAAAACCATAGTTTTTATCTAAGACGATTTGTCTGATCTGAGGATAATTCTCGCTAAGGAACGCCAAAGAATCATCAGTCGAAGCATTATCAGCCACAACGACCTCCACCCCATCCAAAGCCGAATAACGGCATACAGAAGGAAGGAAACGCTCCATCATCTTGCGTCCGTTCCAATTCAAAATCACCACAGAAACCTTCATAAGCCTCTCTATCATTAACAGTTTGTTTTAGTTACTTCAACCACTTCGCTTCTCTTGTGTTTCCATCTCTTGTGTGACCACAACCAGTACGCAGGATTTCTACGAAGCGTTTTCTCAAACAACTCGACATATTTATCAGTGATTTCATTCTCCTTGGTATCTTTTGCATTATCTGTCAAGAGAATCAAATCACATGTATAATATCCACGTTTTACCTTCTGTACATCAAAATAGATAACTGCATATCCATTTTTTTGGGCAATACGCTCAGGACCATTCAAAAAAGGAGTATCCTGATGCAAAAAATTTGTCCAATAATGCAAATTGCTTCTTGAAGGTGTCTGGTCTGCAATAAAACCAAGCGCAAAATTTTTCTTCTCACGTTTAAAATTAACAACAGCACGCAAAGCATCGTTTTTCGGAATATTGAACGTTCCGAAACGCTGACGAAGTTTCAAGAAAAATCCGTCGAAATATTTATTATTCAGCGGCCTGTAAAGTTCACCGGCAACGAAACCCTTCGCATCAATAAAGATGGACGGGATCCACTCCCAATTACCATAATGACCAAGCATAACAACCGCACTATTGTTCTGACAGATGTTGTACAACAACTCAGGATTGGTGAAGTGCATACGTTTTTTTATCTCGGCATCGGAGATATGCATCAGCTTTACCGTCTCAAAAAAAAGGTCTGCAAAATGAAGATAATAGTCCTTCTCTATACGTAACCGCTCTTTATCAGTCATTTCGGGAAAGGAGTTCTTGAGATTATTTCGCACCACATTGAGACGATAACGTACCACATAATATACAAGAAAATACAGGAAATAGGAGATTACGTAAAGCACCTCCAATGGCAACCAAGCCAAAATCCAAAGAATGGAATAAAGAAAATAAAATAAGACTACCATCACAAAACTTTTATCAAAATCTAACGTTACTTCTCTTCAGGATTTTCAACGTTCTTATTTATAGTTTCAATATAATTGAGCACATCATCACGACCAATTCCTCTTTCAGAAGAGGTTACAAAAATTGGAGGCAACTCTTCCCATTGTTCAAAAAGTTTATCGCGATAAACCTTAAGATTGGTATGCAATTGCGAATCGTTCAATTTATCTGCCTTAGTGAAAATAATAGAGAACGGAATGCCATTCACTCCAAGAAACTCCAAGAAATCCAAGTCTATTTTTTGAGGTTCCAGACGGCAATCGATAAGCACAAAAAGGTTTGTCAGACAATCTCGGTTCAATACATAACCCTTGACCATCTTGTCCAACCTATCCAATCCGCTCTTGTTGATTCTTGCATAACCATACCCTGGCAAATCCACCAAAAACCAATTTCTATTAATCAAAAAGTGATTAATAAGAATGGTCTTTCCTGGTTTGGAAGAGGTTTTTGCCAAGTTTTTATTTCCTGTAAGCATATTGATCAAGGAAGACTTTCCTACATTAGACCTTCCTATGAAAGCAAATTCTGTCAACGTATGTTTTGGACATTTATACAATTCCGTATTACTCGCAATATATTCTGCCGATTTAATCTCCATATAATAAATCTTTTAGTGTAAAATTTTATAAACCAACTCCTTCATGAGTTCTCCATCTGAAGCCGATGAATTGTCGATACCTTTTGATTTCGCATCATAGATACGCAACAACGAGACAATTTCCATCGTCTTCCAAGCATTATATTTTGAAGCCGCCGTCTGGTAATCCTTCACGAAGTAGGGATTGACACCCAACTCCTGCGCCACATTTGACGGACTTTTATCTTTTATATAATAATAAAGCATCAGATTGGAGAAAAAATTGAACAACACGGTAAGTGTCAACACCAAAGGGTTGGATTTTGGATTCTGTTCAAAATAAAAAACAATCTGGTTAGCTTTAAATACATCCTTGTTAATCAAGGCATTCAACAACTCAAAATTATTAAAGTCTTTACTGACACCCACATTTTTCTCCACTAGATCAGGGGTAATCAAAGTTGCACCCTGAGGTCTGGAGATAATCAATTTATCCAACTCGTTGACGATGTTAGACAAGTTTGCACCCAAAAAATCAGTCAACATCTGAGCCGCCTTCGGTTCTATGCCCAAGCCTTCTTTCTTCAAATAATCACCGATAAAAGCAGGGACTTGATTGTCGTATAATTTCTTTGATTCGAAGAGAACTCCCTTATTGGCAATTTCAGTAACGAATTTTTTCCTTGCATCTACCTTTTTATATTTGTAGCAAAGAACCAATATGGAAGTTTCCTGAGGTTTTTGAAGATAAAAGTTCAGATCGTCAAGGTTGTCCAAGTTCTGCGCCTCCTTCACTATGATAACCGTATGAGAAGACATCATCGGATAACGTTTGGCCATATTAATAACCTCACGCATAGAGACATCTGCACCGTAGACAACCATCTGGTTGAACTCACGTTCAGTCTCTGTCAAAACATTATTCTGGATATAATCGCTAATGACATCGATGTAGTAAGGCTCCTCTCCCATCAAAAGATAGATAGGTTTATACACTTTCTGTTTTAAATCAGAGAGAATACTTTGAAAATCATTTGATTTCTTCGCCATTTCTTTTTATCCAAATTATATAAATCAAATCAATCGAAGATGAGATGTTTGATTGTTATATCCTTATTCTTGATGGCCTCCAACGAGTTAACGCCAATCATAATATGTTCTTTCACAAATTTTTGCGTAACACTCTTATCGCTTTCTTCTGTCTTAACACCCGTCGAAATCATAGGCTGGTCAGATACAAGCAATAAAGCACCGATTGGAACGTGATTGGAAAAACCGACCAAGAAGAGCGTTGCCGTCTCCATATCGATAGCCATAGCACGCGTCACACGAAGATACTCTTTGAATTCCTCATCATGCTCCCACACTCGACGGTTGGTTGTATAGACAACGCCAGACCAATAATCGCGATTATAGTTTCTCACAATAGAAGAGATGGCCCTTTGGATACCGAAAGATGGCAATGCAGGAACCTCTGATGGCATATAATCGTTTGAGGTACCCTCTCCCCTTATTGCTGCTGATGGCAAAATATAATCACCCACTGAGTTCTTGTCGTTCAAGCCTCCGCATTTACCAAGGAAAATGGTCGCTTTTGGCTTGATAGCAGAAAGCAAATCCATGATAATGGCTGCACTTGCGCTGCCCATGCCAAAGTTGATGATAGTGATACCATTGGCCGAAGCGTTTGGCATACTACCATCCCTGCCATAGATGGGAACCTTATACCAATCAGCAAAAATCTCGACATAATTGTTGAAATTAGTCAACAATATATAAGGAGTAAACTCCTCAAGAGGTCGTTTCGTATACCGAGGCAACCAGTTCTCTACTATCTCTTGTTTTGTTTTCATATTACGCCGGAAATGTATATTTTTGCCGTATTGCAAATATAGTAAAATGTTAGAACTTAACTTACCTAAATATTCATTTAAGATTAAGGAATCGGAAGGTAAAAAATGTATATTCGACCGTTGCCGCCGTAAATTCGTTGCTCTTACTCCCGAAGAGTGGGTAAGGCAAAACATGGTGGAGTTTCTGATTAAGGAGAAAGAGTATACACCTTCTCTTATAGGGAATGAAGTGACGGTAAAAATGAACAACATGCAGAAACGTTGCGACACTGTGATTTACGACCGCTCGGGCATGCCTATTCTCATCATTGAATACAAAGCTCCACACATTGAGATCACGCAGAAGACGTTCGACCAAATAGCCATGTAC
This sequence comes from Paludibacteraceae bacterium, assembly GCA_023227695.1. Taxonomy (GTDB): domain Bacteria; phylum Bacteroidota; class Bacteroidia; order Bacteroidales; family Paludibacteraceae; genus RGIG10190. The sequence continues at coordinate 2,278 of JALNVE010000115.1, read as the reverse complement.
AACTTCAAGTTGAAGGTCAACTATCTTATTGTCTCCAACGGAATAAACCACTATTGCTGCAAGATTGATTACGAGAATCAGAAATACCATTTTCTTCAAGAAATTCCTGCAAGAAATGAAATTGAACATTAAAAAATTTAAAATATGAGCAAATTAAAGATCATCATTCTCGCTGTAGTCATTATATTGATTGCATTCGGAGGATTTTTCTATTTCAGATATTACTTTGTATTCGGAACGGGAGTAAAAAGCGGACAACTCAATCAGATTGTTTACAAAGGTTACATCTTCAAGACCTATGAAGGCAGACTTATCCAAGCCGGATACAAGAGTACAAACAACACATCAACCATTCAGTCGTATGAATTCAACTTCTCCGTCGACGATGAGGAAGTAGCCAAAAAACTTGAAAGACTCGGCGGAAAGGAAATCGAATTGCATTACAATGAATACAAGCATGCATTACCTTGGCGAGGTAACAATGTTTACGTTGTAGACAGCATCGTCTCTATCAAAGATGCCAATGGTAATAACGTCATATTCAAAGAATAAAAAATGGCCGAGAATCAGTTTTCATCACGTTTATTGGAAAATGCGATCAACGAATTTGCAAAATTGCCAGGCATAGGCAGAAAGAGCGCTCTCCGTCTTGTACTCTATATGCTCAGACAGAGCAAGGAAGAGGTGGAAGACTTCGGCAATGCCATCATTACGCTTCGAAATGACATCAAACACTGCAAACGTTGTCATAACATCTGCGACACGGAGATCTGCTCTATATGCGCCAACCCGAAACGCGACGAAACAACCATTTGCGTGGTAGAAAACATCAAAGATGTGCTTTCAATTGAAAACACACAGCAGTTCAACGGATTGTATCATGTTTTGGGCGGCATCATCTCCCCTATGGACGGCATCGGTCCTTCTGATCTGAACATCGGCAGTCTGGTTGAACGCATATCAACAGAAGACATTAAAGAGGTGATTCTAGCTCTCAGTCCAACGATGGAGGGCGACACAACCAACTTCTACATTTATAAAAAATTGGCGGCAGCCAATTGCAAAGCAAACATCACCACCATTGCCCGAGGCATTGCTATCGGCGATGAATTGGAATATGCAGACGAAATCACGTTAGGTCGTTCCATCATCAACAGAACACCTTACCAGGAGACATTGAAATAAGGACGCGTCCATTTTAAAAAAATGAAACAGAGAAATACAATGAAATCACAAGAGAAACAAATTAAAGAAGCAATTACCAAACACACTGAATCTACAGGTTACATATACCGCTATTCATTATGTAGCGTTATCATTATTTGTGCATTGGGACTCTTTTTCTTCAAGACAAAAGAACCGTTTGTAGGGAGAGAGACAGCTGTTGTACTACAATCCATCGCTATTCTTAGCATGATGATCTTTATTCCGCTCTCTTTGAAACTATCAAAAATGAAAATTGATAAGCTACAACCCATCCAAGATATTTCTAAAATTTCTCAATTAAAGAAAATATACATCTACAAGATAGCAGCCAACCTATCTGTTGCACTATTCTGCTTCGTTACATACCTTCTTACAAGGGACAAATCGATGCTCTATTGCTGCCTCATTGTCTTTATGATCCTTATCTTCTTCAGCAAGCCCGACGTCATTGAGACAAAAGAAGTAACTACTAACAAGGAAAACTGATATCTATGAAAATAGCAGTAGACTTTGACGGCACAATCGTCACTAACGAATATCCAAAGATCGGGAAAGAGATGCCTTTTGCCATTGATGTTTTGAAGAGGCTTCAGGCAGAGGAGCATTATCAGATCATTCTTTGGACGGTACGTGTGGACCAATCATTGGACGAAGCCATTGAGTTCTGTAGAGAGCGTGGACTAGAGTTCTATGCGGTTAACAAAAATTATCCTGAGGAAGTTTTATCGTTAGACTCTCCAAGGAAGTTGAACGTCGACCTCTTCATCGACGACCGCAATCTTGGTGGACTACCCGAATGGGGCAAGATCTATCAAAAGATCAAAGGGATTGACGAGGAAGATTACAAATTCTCTCAAAGAAGACGTAATCCACATAAGCCCAAAAACCTCATACTCCGCCTCGGCGAATGGCTGGACAGTATCGGCGACGAGATGGACAAGAGAAAGGGATATTATCAAGTCCTAAATAAGCGTTACAGGTTTTATTGGACAAACATACTATGATTTATCCATTCCAGCAAGCTAGCTTGCTGGAATGGATATTTTTTTTGATTTGTATTTTTTTATTTTGA
>JALNVE010000114.1 GCA_023227695.1 Paludibacteraceae bacterium | reverse complement strand
GGTTGGCAGTACTACTTCTGCCAACGCTATTAGTTGTTTTGTTTCCATGGTATAGAAACGTTGATACTTGGTTTTTTATGATATTTCTTTCCCCACTAAATTTCTACTGACCCGATTCTTGTCCTTGTACCAACCCCACCTATCCGCTGATCCATTTTTAGGAATCTGATTACGTTCGACAGGTTGTCTCGATCCATACTTGTATAAAAACAGGAAACCTATAAAAATAAGAAAGTCCGGGATCACTCTCGGACTTTCTGTTTTTTTTGCTTTTGCTAAATTACTTAGCAGCCTTAGCAGAATCAGCCTTAGCAGAATCAGCAACAGCAGCAGTTGTGTCAGCAGCAACAGTTGAATCAACTGGAGCAACAGCAGAAACTGAATCTACTGCAGTAGCAGTTGAATCTGCATTTTCTGCATTCTGATTTGCATTTGAACCACAAGAAGCAAGTGCTAAAGCAGCACTAACAGCAAAAAATAAAACTACCTTTTTCATTTTTTTATTATAATAAATTAAACAACGTGTTCGCCATTTATGTTTGTCGTCTTGTTTTTAAGACGATACAAAATTATATATTTTTTCAATGCATTTTCATTTTAGACCCTTTTTTTTGTGTTTCAAATGTAAAAAAAATATAAAATGACAACGTCAAATTAAACCATTTGAAATACATGACCTCAAAAAAAAGATTTAAACATTTAACACTTAATAATTTACAACATAAAGTTGTTTTACAACATGTTTATGTATAAAAATGCAAAAAAAACTTATTTTTATGCATTTTTTAGATAAAAAAGAATTTTTTATGAACAAAAGAAACAAAATCTTCCCCTTAAAAAAGAAAGGCATGTACTAAAACAGCACACGCCTTTCCTAATTATAAAGAACTTATTAATCTAAACGCTCATATAAATAACGCTTAATGTTCTTCTTTGGAGTCTTTTCAAACTCTGTAGGGAAGATAATGATCTTTGTGATATTCTCGTAAGCTGCCAATGTTTTATTGATATTCTTACGATTCTCTTCCATCACTACATCCAACTCCTCTCGGCTAACATGACTTTCGTCCATCGCATTGTAATCTGGATAAACCAAAGCGACCAACTTATCATTCTTTAAAGTTACGATACTCTCTGAAATAAATGGCATGTTCACCAATTTAGCCTCTATGATTTCCGGATAGATATTCTGACCAGAAGCTCCCAAAATCATGTTTTTGCAACGTCCTTTAATAAATATATTGCCATTTTCATCAACCGTACCCATATCACCGGTCTTTAACCAACCATCTTCAGAAAGGACGGCTGCGGTAGCCTCCGGATTTTTATAATACCCCTTCATAACATGGTCGCCACGAACCGACATCTCTCCTGCAATATGCTCAGGATCTGCAGAATCGATTCTTACCTCCATGTTTGGCAGAATACGACCTGCCGAAGACGGAATGAATGTCTCAGAAGAAGTATAACTGATCAAAGGTCCACACTCTGTCATTCCATAACCTACGGTAAACGGAAACTTTATCTTCACAAGAAAATCTTCCACTTCCTTATTGAATGCAGCACCTCCAACAACCATCTGAGATAAGTTTCCTCCAAAAGCAGAAATGAGTTGCTTACGGATTTCAGAATAAATCTTCTGATTCAGAATCGGAATGCCCAAAGCCAATTTAACAGAGGTTTTGCCCAACTTAGGCAATATCTTACTCTTATATATCTTCTCAATAATCAAAGGAACGGTAAAAATCACATCTGGCTTTACCTCCTCAAATGCCTGTAAAAGAACTTTTGGAGAAGGTACTCTGTTCAAAAATGTAATATGAGAACCCGTTGTTATCTGAGCCATGAAATCGAACGCACAACCGTATGCATGTGCAAGCGGCAAGAATGTAACAATTTCCTTCTTATTCGGATAACCTGTAATATCTGTATGATACATACCAAACTCGATATTACCGGCCAAATTTCCACCGGTCAACATTACTCCTTTACTGAATCCTGTAGAACCAGATGTATAATTGATCTCCACCACCTCAGAATTATCCTTTGGATAATAATTGACATCTTCCTTAGTGAAACCATTTGGATATCTCTTTGCAAAAAGAGAATTCATTTTTTCAATTGTCTTATCTATCGTCTCTCCAGAAGCCTGATGAAGACATCTGAAATCTGTGATTGAGAATATTGCTCTCAAATTAGGCATACTGCTCTCCTCTACATTCTCCCAAATATTATCAGTGATGAACAACAGAGTTGCATCAGAATCATTTACAATATGCTGTATATCATCCGGATGGAAATCTTGAAGAATAGGAACTACCACTGCACCGTAAGTTACCGTTGAGATAAATGAAATTGCCCACATTGGTGTATTACGGCCAACAAGAGCAATCTTTTCATCCTTTTTAATGTTCATCTCCTTAAACAAAAGGTGAAGTTTGGCAACCTCTACTGCAACTTGTTCATAAGTATAATCTTTTTTCGTTATGTAATCCGTCATCGCCATGTCATCCCAATGCTTTTTGAATGACAATTCGAATAGCTTAATGAAGTTCTCTTTTACCATATAATTTTATTTTACGGGCGCAAAAATAGATATTATTACACAAAAAACAAAAAAATGTGCAGTTTTTACCATTAAGAAATCAGATTAGATCACAAGGCAAGCATCATATCGGTTAATATAAAATTTAATGTCTATTGATTTAAGTAAAAAATCAAAGAACCCATATCAATGGTTCAGTACAAAAAAAGAAGTTTCAAAATAAACTATGATTTTTTGAAAAAATAATTTATATTTGTCTAATAAACATCTGATTACGGAATATACGGGCAGAAATTATATGTATTAACTTTTTTAATCAGCTTCCTTTCTACAACTCCAAAACTAGCAAAGACATGACACACTTTTCTTCTGTAAATCAAAAATATATTCTTGCACTTCTTTTGCTTTTAGGTACATTATTCTCTTCATCCAATAGTATCGGACAAATAAGAAATGGAGAATTCAACTCTTTAGAAGGTTGGGAAACAGAAGGAAACACACCCTCCCTCAACAATGGCCAAGCCAAATTAAACATAGGGAACAGTTCTAAAATCAAACAAACACTCCACCTTTCAAATGGAGAGTTTACACTAACCGCAAAAATTAACGCTTCATCCAACGAAGGTATCTGTTACCTTTACGCCAAAGGCAAAGGATTTTCAGAGAGTTCCACTCTCATCCCTTTAGATTCCAAGATTCAGGTTGTTGTAAGAGGCATAAAGACCAACGACGGGACAATGGAAATCGGCGTTTACAATGACGGAAAACAAGAAGTCAACATAGATGAAATCTCCATTGCAACTGAAAGAATCACTCCCTACTACTTTTTTCAAGGCGGAGACATTACCGAGCTCAACTATATCATAGATAATGGTGGCGTTTTCTATGACGAAGAAGGCAATGCTCTTTTTGAGCAAAGCATGTCGCAAGAAGAAAAAGGTCAAGCTGCAGTCAACTTCTTGAAGGAAAAAGGATTCAATACAGTGAGAATCAGGTTATCCAACAATCCCGGGAAAGAACATCCAGACGCTTCGCAAACCTACTTTTTACCCAACGGTTATCAAGACAAAGACGACTGTCTGAAATTGGCACGTTATGCAAAAAATGCTGGATTAAAGATTCAATTTACATTTAACTATTCTGACTATTGGTCGAACGGCGAAAGACAAGACATTCCGTACGAATGGAGAGATGACATTGCAGGAACATACAACCGTGATGAGATTGTCAAAATAATTACCAGACTCTTAAAAGACTACACCTCTGATGTGATGAAAGAGCTTGCCGCCAACGACATTTATCCGGAATTCGTCTCTCTCGGAAATGAGATAAACGGGGGGCTGCTCTTCCCTTATGGTTACTCATACAACGTAAACGAGGGCACCGCAGACATGCCCGTAGGAGAAGAAAATTGGGGGGCTATCGCCTCTTTCCTGAATGCCGGTTACGATGCAGTGAAATCCGTTTCTCCAAAATCAAAAATCGTCATCCACTTAGCCGACCAAACTTATGACTACATCAAACATGGAAATGCGGTCGACAATTACGTATATAGCTGGTTTTTTGACAACTTACAGAAAAACAATGTTCGCTATGACGTTATCGGAGCATCTTACTACCCTTCGTGGAGCACAGCCACCGTCAATTCATTGATCGGATACTGCAACCATCTTATAAACCGCTACAAAAAAGACATACTTATTATGGAGAGCGGATACAACTGGAATTCTACCAGAAAAGACGGTTACTCAGGTCAGTTAAATCAGAACGCAGAAGAGTATAAGAGCAAATACCCGGACACGCCTATCGGACAAAAAGGTTACTTAACAGAACTAGTCAATGGCCTCAAAAACGTGGGTTTAGGAACCAGCAACCGATGCCTTGGTCTTTTGTATTGGGACCCTATCATGATACATGTAGAAGACCAATGGGGAAACAACCTCACGGGATGGGCTCATTGGGTACAATGGGACAAGGCAGATGTGAATATTGTGGAGAACACCACCCTTTTCGATTTCAACGGCAAGGCTCTCCCTGTTTTTGATATTTTTACACTGAACAAGAATGCAGAAGAAAACAAACAAGGCACTAAAACTGTTGAAAACAAAACAGAGAATTCGATCTCTGTAGAAAAATCAGAGAATGGATTCATCATCTATTCGTACGATGATAATGACATTCATATCAGCTCTCTTTTAGGCTTAACTAAGCACATTTCTCTACAAAAAGGAGAATCATACAATCTGAATGTACCACAAGGTTTATACATCATCAACAAGAAAAAATACATCAGCTTCTAAAATTTTCAGAATGGAAGAATTAATCTTTCATTTAAACAAGAAACAAGAGGCTCTTAAATCATTCTTTTTTCGTTCATAAAGGCCTTAAAAACACACAAAAAGATTATATTTGCAAAACGAAAGAGTTTTTCACGTTTCATTATTGTAGTATTCTCTATCTAAAAGAGATATGACACTGAAATAGAAACTCATGCAGTATTAATTAAGTGAACAAAACAAAACAATGAGAAAAAATAAGTTTTTCAATTTATATATTCACATCGCTTTTATTCGTCTAATTATTCTTTTTGCAGCATTTTTGTTTCCTTCGGCAGACATTCTTTCCGAAGAATATTACATCATCTCCTCTTCTCAAGATTGCGGAGAATTAAAGAATAATCTCACTACCAGTAATTTTTTGAAAAGCAGAGGAAACCAAGCCATCATTACATGGAGATGTAATGGCTGCGAATTGGAAACAGCAATACAATTAAAGCGAACAAAAACGAATGTGCCTGATAAAATTCTATTGGACACACTAGAAACTGTTGTTGTAAAATGCGTTTCTCCTTATCAAACAGTTATGCTTGATAAATTCGTATCTTTCAAAGATTTAGGATTACACAAAAATGAAATCGAGAACTTTCCGATAACACTGACTTTCGACAGTAATGGGAAACCTTCTGTAATGTACATAGGAAGACCATTCCAAAACGAGACACTTGCAGCGCCGAGCATCATCAGAAAAGCCGGAAACGACGTTTTCTTCTGCCGTGGTGAAATCCACTCATTCGAAGCATCTCTCCCCCATGGCGTTTCTGAAAGCGAAGCCTACTACAGATGGTATATTGACGGAGTTGAAATGACAGGCCGTAACGACCGTTGGTTCGACACTTACTCTAGAACAAACTGGAACGATGGCGAACATATCATTGCCTGCGACGTCAGCATCGGTCCGAAAGGAAAACGTTCACCTAAAGGGACTTATCAAATCATACAATTGCCAGGTTCAGACTGTAACTTCTCCATCAAGGCAATTCCTTATTGGGGTGCCGATTGTGAATCAGACTACTCCTCTGCAGACTTCCGTTACAATGAGAAGAAGCAATGGGGTAGTTTCGTTGTATCTCCTATTGAAGATTACGCACACTTCTACATGGAGGTCATCAACAAAAAGATTCTTACCTCTACCATCACAAACGATACGAATGAGGAAGACTTCCAACTTGTACAAAAAAGCGAAGTAGACAACGATTATGCCTTCTTCTTGCTTCCTGTCAATTTGAAAATTCATGCGAAAGAACCATATATGCCCAAAACCGTCTATTTTAGAATAGAAGGAACGAACATCAACTTTTCCATGGTGCCATACATCAACCCGAAGGCATCAATCACACCAGATTCCATCAGTGTATGCGAGCACTCTTTCCAAAAAGATTCCGAGCAAGAATTTTTCATGGGGAATGCCACCGGATTTGACAAGGACGAATATACTTGCAAATGGTTCTATTCAGAAAAAATAGATGGTGATTACAAACTTGTAAGTAACGGCAACGACATGAAATTCTACCCATCAAAAGTGGGCTACTACAAATTATTAACATCAGATGGAGTTTTCGACGCATGGTCAGCACCCGTACGTGTAGGTCGCCAATTAAACAACTGCATCTCTGTCAATGTAAAAAGCTCAAGCGATGTAAATTACTGTTGCAAAAACGGCAATTTGCTACTTGTTGCTTCTCCTGTTGGAGATGAATACTCCTACCAATGGAAACGTGGACCGATCTCCGGCATCGGCTTGGTAGATGTAAAGACAGCAACAAAAAACAAACTGAGAGCATCCATTTCAAAACCAGGTGAAGCATGGTTTGCCTTGGTAACAAAGAACGGAGAGAGTGTATTATCTAATCCTTTCGTCATTAAAGAGATGCCAGAATTACCTTCATCAAAGAAGATCGAAATGGCAGCCTATCCTGAAACCGTCTGTCTTGGTCGTTCGGTAGAATTGGTTGCAAAATTCGGCAACGAAAAAGATAAAGCAAAGAACGATTCACTTGAGTACATCTTTGAATGGTATAAAATCTCAGGTGCATTCACAGAGAAGGTTGATTCTTTTTATTCTAACTCATTCGAAATAAAACATTCAGATATTATAAATAACAAGAGTGAATATTTCATCACGATCAAAGGTTGTGACGGAATTCTTCGTTCCAATAAAAACATAAAGGTGAATGTCAACCCAGACGAAGCTGCCTGTTCTTCTGGAATTGTATATGTCAAGAACAACGGAAACGACCATAACGACGGTATGACATGGGAGACAGCCTACGCATCGATAGACAAAGCATTCCAGTCTGCCGCTGAATTTAAAAACATCAACGAATATAATGACAAAAAAGTCACAATCAACATTGCGGCTGGCACCTATTTGCCTTTAGACAAAGATGAGAATGCATACGTTGTCCCTGACAAGACATCCATCTTAGGTGGATATATCGAGAATCCGAACAGCAGCAACCCTAAAACATTGATAAGAGATCCTCAGTCTCCTGCCAACATTAAAGGTAACGCTACCATTCTCAAGGCAAACACCAATTCACAACGCTTTTTCTTAGCAAAAAATGTCAGAGACATTCAGATTACAGGTTTGAAATTTGATGGAGAATCCATATTAAAGAAATCAACACTTACAGGTAGAGCCATTTTAATCGAGAATTCATCCGTTAAAATAGATTCTTGTACCATCATAGGATTCTACGCAGACAAGAACGAGGCACTTCCTATTTCTGCCATAGCCCTAATGGGTCAAAAAGAGGGACAAAAAGATGAAGTGACGATCAACAATACCACGTTCACTGCCAACATGGGTGGATCCATCGGTTCTTGTATCGCTATACAGAGCGATGCTAACGTAACAATCAATCAATCTACTTTCACCAACAACACAACGCAATATTATGGAGGTGTAGCCATTCTAAGTTACAACGCAAGTCCTATTGTTAATATCAAGAATTCAACCTTTTTCGACAACACTTGTCCAGAAGGTTTGGGATATTATGGTCGTTCGGTGTTACGTATGGTTGGCGGTCACCCTACTTTCAACATTTACGCATGTACAATTGCCGACAAGTTCTATAAGGAAAACGGTACGCTGAGGATTTACAACTCCATTTTGGAGAGTGCAGGCAAGGCAGATGTCTACGAGAACAACTATCCTAAGGTTCCTAATTTCTCTGACGAACAGATGAACACGAAACAAGATAACCTTAAGTTCTTGTCAGATTTCAAAGGACTCGAGAACAACAAGCTACAAAGTGCTGGTGGATTTACACAAGTACTTGTCCCTACCAATAAAATTAGCATTATAGGAAGAGCAGGAAAGCCTGTTGAGCAAGCGTTAACAGACCAAAGAGGTTATCAAAGAAACGGTATTGCCAGCACCTTCGGAGCATACGAAGAAGATTGGGTAGCAGCAATCGACACCTACTCTGTTGAATGCACAAACAAGGAGACAAAGGCTTCATTCATATCATCTGTAACAGGTGTAAACGAGGTAAAATACCAATGGGTAAATAACTACATGGACATTGAAGGAGGAAATGGCCCTACATTAAGCAATGTTGGAATAGGAACCTACTGGTTGGAAGTAACAGGATTAGACAAAGATGGAATGGATGTTTACATTCGTTCGAACGAGATAAGAATTTCAGACATCTGTTCTGAGCCTGGTGTTTACTACGTAAAGACAACAGAAAACGGAGGTGACGACCGCAACAGCGGAATGACATGGAACCAACCCTACGCAACTTTGGAGAAAGCCATCAATGCTGCTAAAGATTATGCAAAAAAAGTTGGGGAAACAGCTCCTATCTCAATCCATATTGCAGCAGGAAGTTACGCTGTAACAGACCAAATAAACGATATATGCAAAAGTGCTCCTGATATAAAAATATATGGATCTTATCCATCTGACGCAAAGAATGAAGATACCAGACTACAAAAGAAAGATGAAGAAGGTAATGTGTTCAAAACGACCATCAACAATGATAAACTCAAGAAAAAGAACATTAAATGGGGAAATATTGAGTTGATTGATGTTGAGGTTGAGAAAGAAAAAAAATAAATCCACAAGATAAGGCTGCGTTCGAAAGACGCAGCCTTTTTTATTACAAGAATGTCACGTCCTGAAATAGCGTTACAACAAAAAAGTAACGAATATGAAAGGAAAAGAAAGACAGTACGTTAGACGTTCACAAAAAGACTACCCGATGAGCTTTAAGCTTGCGGTAGTAAGAG
>JALNVE010000113.1 GCA_023227695.1 Paludibacteraceae bacterium | reverse complement strand
TCAAAACATCTTAAACTCGAGACCGAGGAAAAGATTAGGGTATATGACTCCTTTACAAAAATTTAAACAATTGACAAACTTGGATTTAAATGAGGTTGCATTGTCCGCTTGAATCCAGCTCTTGAAAATCACTAAGGTGGAGTAAATGTGTAATACGCCTTAAGCGCTCGCCAGAAGTGACGTGCAGGATGGCGTCAAAACAATTTTATCGTTCAAGCGAGGCTCGAGCGCGTTTAAAATTGTTTAACCAAACAGTGCTTCACTTCTGAGTAAGAGCACTAACAACTGCGGCTCTTTTTTTGTCTACGTTTTCCATCTAAGGGAAAAGTAGGGTCTATCAAACCTGGACAAATAATTCATTGATAATTTAAATTTTACACACAAATGCGAATAATCCTATTTTATTTATTTCACGGCATTCTGTCCTACCCTCTGCAATTCTGTCACGCTCGTTTTTATGCACACAGACACTTTGTCACCATTTCGGCTTTGGCACTTGATTTGAGAAAATCGATGTAGAATCCAAAAACAGCGATTCAGTTATTTTAAAAATATAAACTAAAAAAATATATCATTATGCAGAAAGGAAATATTGGGGTAACGACCAACGACATTTTCCCCATCATTAAAAAATTTCTCTATAGCGACCACGAAATTTTCCTTCGTGAAATTGTATCCAACGCTGTTGACGCAACCCAAAAACTTAAGACATTAGCTTCTGTAGGCGAATACAAAGGCGAAATCGGAGACCTTAAAGTAGAGGTTAAAGCTGATTCTAAAGCTGGAACTCTTACTATTTCTGACCGTGGTATCGGTATGACACAGGAAGAAATCGACAAATACATCAACCGAATCGCATTCTCTGGCGCAGAGGATTTCCTTGAGAAATACAAGAACGACGCCAATGCCATCATTGGTCACTTCGGACTAGGATTCTATTCTTCTTTCATGGTTTCTAAGAAAGTAGAGATCATCACAAAATCATTTAAGGAAGGAAGCAAAGCCGTTAAATGGAGCTGCGACGGTAGCCCTGAATACACATTCGAAGATGTAGAAAAGGCCGATCGCGGTACTGATATCGTGCTTTACATCGACGACGAGAACAAAGACTTCTTGGAAGAACACAAGATAAACGAGCTTTTGACTAAATACTGCAAGTTCTTACCTGTCCCTATCACATTCGGCAAGAAGAAAGATTGGAAAGACGGCAAAGAGGTTGAGACAGATCAAGACAACGTCATCAACAACACTCAACCTGCATGGACTCGCAAGCCTGTTGACTTAAAACCTGAGGATTACAAGTCATTCTATCACGAGCTTTATCCATACAGCGAAGACCCATTGTTCTACATCCACTTGAACGTAGATTATCCGTTCAACTTGACGGGTATTCTTTACTTCCCTAAATTGAAGAACAACTTCGAGATTCAGAAAAACAAGATACAGCTTTACTGCAACCAGGTATACGTTACCGATTCTGTGGAAGGAATCGTTCCTGAATTCTTGACATTGCTTCACGGTGTCATCGACTCTCCAGATATTCCTTTGAACGTATCAAGAAGTTACCTTCAGAGCGACAGCAACGTTAAGAAGATTTCTAACCACATCACCAAGAAGGTGGCAGACCGTTTGGAAGAGATTTTCAAAACACAGCGTAGCGAACTGGAGAGCAAGTGGGACGACTTGAAGATCTTCATCGAATACGGTATGTTGTCTGACGATAAGTTTAGCGAGCGTGCTGAGAAATTTGTTTTGTTGAAGAATGCTGACGACAAGTACTTCACTATCGATGAGTATGAGAAGTTAATCAGCGAAAATCAGAAAGACAAAGACGGTAAAGTCGTTTACTTATATGCAACCAACACGGAAGACCAGCATCAGTACATCCAGGCAGCCAAAGACAAAGGTTACGATGTCTTGGTTATGGACGGAACGTTGGATATCCACTTCATCAGCAAGTTGGAGCAGAAGATGGAAGGCAAAGCAAGATTCACTCGTGTGGACGCCGATGTGATCGACAAGTTGATCCAGAAGGGCAACGAAAAGATGGTCACTCTTACTACCGACCAACAGAATGCTCTTACATCCATCTTCAGTTCAAAACTTCCAAACGATTCAAAGATGAATTTCATCGTTACTTACGAAAATTTGGATGCCAACTCTCAGCCAGTCTATATCACTCAAAACGAGTTTATGAGACGTATGAAGGAAATGTCTGCAACCGGCGGAGGCATGGGTTTCTACGGCAACATGCCTGACTCATACAACTTGGTTGTCAACACGGCTCACCCTCTGATCGAGAAGATTTTGAAAGACGAAGAGGCTCAATGCGGCGAGAAAGTCAATCCTCTCACATCAAGCGTTGCCGAGATGGAAAAGAAACGTACCGATTTGAAAGGTGATAAAAAAGAGTCTGACTTGGCAGAAGCCATCAAGGATGAAGTTAAAGATCTTGATAACAAGATTAATGACGCCAAGAATCAACAGAAAGAGATTCTTGCTGGTTATGCAAAAGATAGCAAAGAGGTTTCTCAGTTGGTTGATTTGGCATTGTTGTCAAACAATCTTCTTAAGGGAGAAGCTCTCAGCAACTTCATTAAGAGAAGCATGAGTATGCTCTAATTAATGGAGGTTTATAGCATTATAATGGAGGTCGTGTTCTTTCGGACACGGCCTCCATTGTTTATTAAATGGACGGCCTCTCTTCTCGGACAGTTTACTTCCAGCAAGCCAACTCCCCCAAAATATAGAAACGTTGAGCAACACTCTTTTTGAAAAATACGAAGAATTTTTTTTGATACGAACCATCTTCTAATTTTGGAAGAAAAACAAACATTAAATTTTGCATATCAACACTTTAACATTCATCAAAAAGATATTTTCTCTATTCTTTTCACTGTTTTCAGACCGTCTTTAGTTCCATCTCCTTTTTGAAATTATAATTATGAACAGTATCTTAGCGAACTTTATTTATTACAAGAAAAAATCAGCAATTATTTTGCAAAAAATCAAATGGCAAAACTGAAAAAATATATAACAACGCAAAATGTATTCCTCGTTATTGGATTGACGGCTACCGTCATCATGATAAAAGAAATTGGAATCTCGATCATATTAGATAACCTAAAGCAAACAGGTTGGTGGTTTCTTCCTATCCTATTAGTATGGGCGGTTGCATACGCATTAAATACCGTCTCTACTTTGTTAATCTTCAAAGATGGATCGCCAGAGTCAAGGAACATCAAATTCCCTATGCTCTACAAAATAACGATCTCCTCCTTTGCCATCAACTCTGCCACACCAATCGGACTTGCTGGTGGTGAGCCTTACAAAATCATGGAGTTGAAGCAATACATTGGAGTGACAAAAGCCACCTCATCCGTAATCCTATTTTCGATGATGCACATCGTAGCTCACTGTTTTTTCTGGATGATTTCCGTTCTGCTAGCAGTCTTATACATCCCGATGAAAGATGGTTGGACAACCCTATTAATTTCCATTTTTATAGTCTGCATCGCCCTAACCTATATTTTCTTTATGGGCTACAGAAAAGGATTGGCCATGAAATGCATGAATTTTCTTGGAAAAGTTCCTTTCCTAAAAAAGAGAATTATGAATATAAGAGACGAAAACAAAGAAAAAATTGAAATCATAGACCAACAAATCGCATCGCTGCACGGCAAACACAAACGAAGATTCTACCTCGCTTTAGGCAATGAACTCTTCATACGCATATTCACCTGTGCAGAGATTTATTTCTGTTTCATGGCGCTAGGGCATCCCACCAGTTACATAAACTGCATTCTTATTATGGCATTTGCATCGTTGTTTGCCAATATTCTTTTTTTCTCCCCAATGCAGCTAGGCACACGTGAGGGCGGATTTATGATTATCTTCAGTGCTTTAGGGTTCACATCAGCTTTTGGCATCTCTATCAGTTTCGTGACCCGTATCCGCGAACTCATCTGGATGTTTTTCGGAATGGCCATTATGAAAGTCACTATAAAAGACGGATCTAAAAAACTCACGGAAGTAAATAAAGAAGCAAACACAGAAAAGCCATGAAAGCCGAAGGCATTATCATTTGTTTTTATAGAACCATCGACAGAAAGAGATTATACGAGGGCGGTTTCTTTAACAATAAAGTATTTTTGGCTAACAATTAAACATATTTTCAGAAACTAAAAATCACACAGATGGCAGACGTTCCTTCCATTCGTTGAGAGCCCTATTTACAGCAAACAAGAACGTTAACCTAACGACAATGGGGATATCTACTAAGCTAAAAAAGACATAAAAAGATGATATTTCAGAAGAAAATGTCGACTATTAAGACGAAGAAATAGAGATCTGTAAATAGATTTCCATTTCCTCTTTCTTCATTTAGGTAGCCCCAAGTCAAAAAAAAGATGTTTTTTTTATTTGAATTTCAATATTTTAGACACGCTACCAACAGACAAAAAACAGGTTAACTTATTCAGAAATCAAAATTATGCAAATGATATTCATATTTACATTTATTTAATTATATTTGCAGCCAATTTTAGCGCATTCTGAAAGCGTAGTTTAGGTTCGAATCAATACAGCATTACAGAATCAACTAATAGAGCGAACTAAAATGACAAGGACAGGCTTGGTTTTTCTTCTTAATGTCTGACATTAAACAATAAAAGCCTTACTAAAAAGATAGAGAGTATACAAAAATTTTAAACAAGGATATGAATTTATTACAAGAAAAATCATCCCTATACGATGAGCCTCAGAAAGCAAAAGCTGCTGGTGTTTATCCTTATTTTAGGGTGATTGAAAGCAGCCAAGATACCGAGGTTACCATTAATGGTAAGAAGGTTTTGATGTTTGGTTCTAATAGCTATCTAGGTTTAACCAATCATCCGAAAATCAAAGAGGCTTCTATCGAAGCTATCAAGAAATATGGTACAGGTTGCGCCGGTTCGCGATTCCTTAACGGAACTTTGGATATCCATGTAGAATTGGAAAACAAATTAGCTAAACTTGTTGGAAAAGAAGAAGCTTTGGTATTCTCTACAGGTTTCTTTGTAAACATGGGTGTTATTCCCGCTCTTACAGGAAGAGAAGATTACATCATATTTGACGAATTGGACCACGCTTCTATCATGGTAGGTAGACAATTAACCATGTCCAAGGTAATGAAGTTCAAGCACAACGACATGGAGTCATTGGAAAAATGCCTCAAAAAATGCGATCCAGAAAGAATCAAATTAATTGTTGTTGATGGTGTCTTCAGCATGGAAGGTGATGTTGCAAAATTGCCTGAAATCGTTGCTCTATCAAAGAAATACAATGCAAACCTCTACGTAGACGAGGCTCACAGTATCGGTGTACTTGGAGATCTTGGTCGTGGCGTTTGCAACCACTTCGGTGTAACAAAAGACGTTGACCTCATCATGGGTACATTCAGTAAGTCTTTTGCTTCTATAGGCGGTTTCGTTGCATCAAACAAAGAAGTCATCAACTTACTAAGACATACATCAAGACCATATATTTTCAGCGCAAGTGCTACTCCTGCAGCTACAGCTGCCGTTATTGCTGCTATAGACATCATGTTGAGTGAGCCTGAGCGTTTGAAACACCTTTGGGACATGACCTATTTTTCTATCGACAGATTTAAATCTCTCGGATTTGAAATCGGACATACAGAGACTCCAATCATTCCTTTGTTTGTTCGTGACAACTACAAGACTTTCCAATTCACAAAAGATTTGTTCGACGATGGAGTATTCGTTAACCCTGTGGTTAGTCCAGCAGTTCCATCAACTGACACATTGATTCGTTTCTCTCTTATGGCTACACATACACAAGAGCAGGTTGAAACAGCAATCGAAAAGATCGGAAAATGCGCTAAGAAACTTGGAATCATCAAATAATTCAAATGATAATTCAAAGAAAGGCACGTCCAGAAGGATTTGCCTTTTTTATTTGAGTTTGGTTACAGAGAAAACAATCAACAAGTTAATTGACAAAATACGAGATGAGTTTCGAGCTTTTTCCTACCCGGCAGGGTGGCCCCTTCGATAGCCCCATGTGAGCGCAGTGATACTTGGGGTGCGAGAGGAGATGATTGGTTTGTTTCGCTTGCTAGAAGCAAGCAACCCCGAATGGAGAGTTGCTGAAATGAGGCTCGATTGTGACAAAGACGTTATATGGTTAGATTGGTGAATTAAAAACTTACCCTCCCGATTGGAGAAATTTTGAAATGAGATGCGGCATAGCATCTGCAGGTCAAGGCGCCCCTTTCTTAGCCTCTAGCGAGGACAATGTGGAGGTACATATTATCGCCCACACATTTCGCCATATTTCCTCCATTCACGAAAAGCAATCACACATTTCATGGTATTACAACAATGTAAATCTCTTTCTTTTATTGGCGATTGACCATTTTTTTGTAAATTTGCTACGTGTGTGCATTTGGCATCGCATTTTCATTAACTGACAAGAGAAAAAAATATATAAAACACAGAAATGCAAAAGGAATTATTATTGGCAGATGAGGCCATCGCCCAAGGGGCTATAGATGGCGGTCTATCAGGCGTATATGCCTACCCTGGTACACCTTCAACCGAAATAACAGAATACATTCAAGGTTCAAAGCAAGCTCGTGAGAGAAACATACACAGCAGATGGTCAACCAACGAAAAAACAGCTATGGAAGCTGCTCTTGGTATGTCTTTCGCAGGAAAGAGATCATTGGTTTGCATGAAACACGTCGGCATGAACGTTTGTGCTGATGCATTCGTTAACTCTGGCATGACAGGTATTAACGGTGGTGTTATTGTATTGGCTGCTGATGACCCATCCATGCACTCATCTCAAAATGAGCAGGACTCTCGTTTCTACGGAAACTTCGCAATGGTTCCGATGTTAGAACCATCTAACCAACAAGAGGCCTACGATATGGCCTACACAGGTTTCGAACTATCTGAGAAATTGGGTTACCCAGTCCTTTTCAGAATCGTAACACGTTTGGCACACTCCCGTTCAGGTGTTGAGAGAAAATCAACAAAGAGCCAAAACGAGATTTCATTCCCTAAGGATCCACGTCAGTTCATCCTTTTGCCAGCTATCGCTCGTCAGCGTTACCAAGTGTTGCTAGACTCTCAGGAGGCTTTCATTAAGGCTTCTGAAGAATCTGCTTTCAACAAATATATAGACGGCAAGAACAAGAAGTTGGGCGTTATCGCTTGCGGTATCGGTTACAACTACTTGATGGAGCAATTCCCTGAAGGATGCGAATATCCAATATTGAAGATTTCTCAATACCCATTGCCTCGCAAGTTGGTTGAGAAGATCGCTAACGAATGCAATGAGTTGCTAGTCATTGAAGACGGATATCCATTTGTTGAGCAAAACCTGAAAGGTTACTTCGCAAGCGGAAAGAACATAAAAGGTCGTTTGGACGGAACATTGCCACGTACAGGAGAATTGAATCCTGACCACGTTGCAAAGGCATTCGGAACAATCAACAAGAGCGCATATCAAATCCCTTCATTGGTTAAGCAACGTCCACCACAAATGTGCCAAGGTTGCGGACACAGAGACATGTACGAAGCTCTTAACAAAGTACTTGCAGAGTATAAAGACGGTAAAGTATTCAGTGACATTGGTTGCTACACACTTGGAGCATTGCCTCCATTACGTGCCATCAACTCTTGCGTAGACATGGGTGCTTCCATTACAATGGCTAAGGGTGCTTCTGACGCAGGTTTGTTTCCAGCTGTTGCTGTAATCGGCGACTCTACATTTACGCACTCAGGTATGACTGGTTTGTTGGATGCCGTTAACGAAAACTCAAACATCACTGTCATCATCTCCGATAACGAGACAACTGCAATGACCGGAGGTCAGGATTCTGCAGGTACAGGTAAGATAGAAAGCATCTGCCTAGGTATCGGTGTTGACCCTGCTCACATCCGTGTGGTAGTTCCTTTGAAGAAGAACTTCGAAGAGATGACTCAGATGATTCGTGAAGAGATTGAATACAAAGGTCTTTCTGTCATTATCCCTCGTAGAGAGTGTATGCAGACTTTGACCCGCAAAAAGAAAGCAGAGAAAAAATAAAAACATATTTGTTCAGAGGGGGAGAGTTTCGCAGGAAACTCCCCCCTCCTTTTTTTAAAAACATCACTAAACATTTCTACTATGCAACTTGAAAAGATTCTCTTTTTAGACATAGAGACAGCTCCCCTGACAGAGAATTTCTCAACCATGGACACTACCCTCGCCCACCTCTGGGAAGAGAAGATTGAGCAGATGAAATCAAGGATTCCCGAGCGTTATCCGGACGACTGCACAGCGGAGAGCAAATACCAGGAGGCCGGCATCTTTGCCGAATTCGGAAGAATTGTCTGCATCTCCGTCGGTTATATCTACTACAAAGACAACGAGAAACACCTTCGTGAAAAATCTTTCTACGGCACGGACGAGCACAAGATACTCACCGACTTTGCGAACATCCTCAACAAAGCTTATTACGACCCGAACAGTTTTCTCTGCGGACACAACGCCAAGGAATTCGATTTTCCGTTCATTGCAAGAAGAATGTTGATTCACGGCATACCATTGCCAGATATTCTCAACGTAGCTTATAAGAAGCCATGGGAGTGCAAATTTTTGGACACGATGGACCTTTGGAAATTCGGCGACTATAAGCACTACACCTCATTGAAGCTGCTATGTGCAGTGTTCAACATTCCAACCCCGAAAGACGATATCGACGGAAGTGAAGTTGCCGGAGTTTTCTACAACGAAAAGGACTACGACCGCATTGCCGTTTATTGCGAAAAAGATGTATTGGCTACTGTTCAAGTGTTTCTAAGCATGAATGGCATGGATACGATTGACGTGAAGAATGTGGAGCACGTATAAGATCAACCACGAATCCAGTTTTAGTTAACGAAATCCATAAAGATAGGTTTGCTCTTTTGAAGTTTACGCAATCATGTATTTGCACAAATTTCTTATCGGGAATTCCGTCCTCTGGCTAACCTTCTGAAATGCATTTCATTTCTGAGAGAGACACACTGACTTTTTCATTTTTCAAATTAAACAAACAAAGCATATCATACAAAACACAAGGATTTTCGGATCAGCGGATAGGTGGGGTTGGTATAGCGACAAGAATATTCCCCAAAATTCATGATAGCATTATCTTTGCG
>JALNVE010000112.1 GCA_023227695.1 Paludibacteraceae bacterium | reverse complement strand
TGTCAAAATAAAAAAATACAAATCAAAAAAAATATCCATTCCAGCAAGCTAGCTTGCTGGAATGGATAAATCATAGTATGTTTGTCCAATAAAACCTGTAACGCTTATTTAGGACTTGATAGCTACTAGTTTTAGTAACCTAATATTTTCAACATCGATTTATAACTCTGTTCCTTTGCGAACAACTTCGTATAGTAATCGCCATTCTCATCGACATCAATAACCACCATTTTAGGTGCGGGGATCAAACAGTGCTGAATACCTCCATAACCGCTCAACGACTCTTGATAAGCTCCCATGTGGAAGAATCCGATATACTGTTCTCTATCGCTTTGAATCTTCGGTAAGAAGATGGCGTTAGAGTGGACCTCCGCATTGTAGTAATCCTCACTATCGCAAGTCAAGCCACCCAAATGCACACGTTCGTACTCAGAGTTCCAATTATTAATAGCCAAGAACGGAAAACGCTGGTTGATGGCCCATGTATCAGGCAATGTTGTGATGAACGAGCTATCAATCATATTCCACAACTCTCTATCGTTTTGCTTCTTTTGATTCACGATCGAATAAAGCATTGCTCCACTCTCTCCTACCGTATAAGAACCGAACTCCGTGAAGATATGAGGTTCAGGAACACCAGCTTGAGCACAGGTACTCTTAATCTGAGAAACGATTTCCTCAGCCATGTACTCGTAATTATAAGAGAAATCCAAATGAGCCTGGATAGGAAAACCTCCTCCGATATTCAAGCTATCCAATTCAGGACACTCTTTTCTCAATTCGCAATAAAGGTTAACACCCTTATTTAGCTCATTCCAATAATAAGAAGTATCCTTAATACCAGTGTTGATAAAAAAATGAAGCATCTTCAACTCAACCTGCTCATTGTTTTTTATGTTATCTCTATAATAAGGTATAATATCCTTATAACGGATTCCCAAACGCGATGTATAGAAATCGAATTTAGGCTCCTCTTCTGCAGCAATTCTTATTCCAACCTTAAATTTTTTCTTGAAATCTTCCAAGAAATAATCCAATTCAAACTTATTATCTAATATTGGAATTACGTTATCGAAACCAAGGTCCATCAAATGTTTAATATTCTCAACGTATTGAGGACGTTTAAATCCGTTACAAATAACAAAACGATCACTCTTCAGATGACCTGTTTCGTACAACGCTTCCAACAGATTAATATCAAACGCCGACGAAGTTTCAACATTGACATCGTGTCTCAACACCTCCTCCATCACGAAAGAAAAATGAGAACTTTTCGTACAATAGCAGTAATTATAGTCACCATTGTAATCAACTTTAGCCATGGCAACATTGAAAAAGCGCTTAGCTTTTTGAATATTCTGTGCTATTTTCGGGATGTAACATATTCGCAAAGGTGTACCATATTGTTTTATCACATCCATTAAAGGCACACCATACCAATATAACTCCTCATTTTCTACGCTGAACTCCTCATTTGGAAATTCAAACGACTGTTCAATTAAATCTACATATTTGTTTTTCATTCCCCTTAGAAATAAATACAAATGATTATTTATAAGACAATTCGTTTTATTTACATCAGGCCATTTCTTTCAATCCGAACGAGTCGGATTACTCAAACTACACCCCTGACGAAAATAGTGCACAAAATTAACTAAGAATTTGAAAATAGAAATAGAATATGCCAATAAATCATCATAAAAACATTAATTATTTACACAAGCACCATAATCGAGGAATTTAAAGCCCTATCATAAAACCAAAATTAACGGTTCCATGACAAATCATCCGACTTAAATGTCAAAAATCCGAGTCACTCACATCAGTTTTTATCACGCAAACCAAACAACTTAGATTATCTACATTTGCTAATTAGAGATTAGGCGAAGATTCAGGATGAAACATCACAAGTCATATAGAAACAGAAAACAAATGAACATTTGAGGCAAACAGACCTATGTCAAATCAAAATCAGAAGACAAAAACAAGCACGAAAGATGATGCTTGCCTATTCAAATAAAGATTCTTGATTTGCAACAAATTAGGTCATCATTCACAAAAACAGTTTCATACAAAAAAAAGTAAAGCAAACGAAAGAGCCATAAACCAATCATACCACATATAGGAAATGGTTTTAATTTATTGTTAGATAAATTGAGACAAGTTTTGGAGAGATTATTAGAAATTTCGGAAGAAACACGGCAAACTATCTAACAAATAAAATCGTTTAAGATGACCAAAAAGACGTTCAAACAATCAACGAAAACTACAATTTGGTTTTTATTCAATAATAATTTTGTAGAAAACTCAAACAACCTCTAAATCTACATTCATATTTTTCAAGTCATAATCACGCATTTACAAAATATTATTTATCTTTGCAACAATAGATTTAAAAGAAGAAAAAGTAAAAGAAATGATTAACGCTATTACAAAGACGATCGAATTATCAGATGGAAGAACCATCACGATCGAAACTGGGAAATTGGCCAAACAGGCCGACGGTGCAGTAGTGGTACGTATGGGCAATACAATGTTGCTAGCCACAGTTTGTTCCGCAAAAGATGCAGTTCCCGGAACTGATTTCATGCCGCTTACAGTTGAATACAAAGAGAAGTATGGTGCTTTCGGAAGATTTCCTGGAGGTTTCACCAAAAGAGAAGGAAGATCTTCTGATTATGAAATATTGATCTCAAGATTAGTGGACCGTGCATTACGTCCATTATTCCCTGATGATTATCACGCAGAGACATTCGTTAATGTAATGTTGATTTCTGCAGATGGCGTTGATCAACCTGACGCTCTTGCTGGCTTAGCTGCTTCTGCTGCTTTGGCTGTTTCAAACATACCTTTCCACGGACCAATTTCAGAAGTGAGAGTTGCCCGTATCGATGGGAAATTCGTAATCAACCCAACTTTCAAGGATAACGAGAAAGCTGATATCGACATCATGGTCGGTGCAACCTACGAGAATATCATGATGGTTGAGGGTGAGATGAATGAGGTTTCTGAGGCTGAAATGCTAGATGCTTTGAAATTTGCTCACGAAGCTATCAAGAAACAATGTATTGCTCAGAAAGAGTTGACCGAAATGGTTGGCAAAACTGAGAAACGTGTTTACTGCCACGAGGACAAAGACGAAGAATTGGAGAAAGACATTTGGGCAAAATGTTACGACAAGGCTTACGCATTTGCAACTTCGGCTAACGCAGACAAACATGACAGAGAGGAGAAATTCACTACGCTTAAAGAGGAGTACATCGCTGCTATGGATCCTGAGAAAGCAGAAGAGCAAGCTGTAATGATCGACAGATACTACAACGCTGTTGAGAAAGAGGCTATGCGTCGTGCTATCTTGGATGAGGGCAAACGTTTGGATGGTCGTAAGACTACAGACATCCGTCCTATCTGGTGCGAGGTTGGTTACCTTCCTGGCGCACACGGATCAGCCATCTTCACTCGTGGTGAAACTCAATCGTTGACTTCTGTTACTTTGGGTACAAAGCAAGACGAGAAGTTGATCGACGAGGTTCTTATCAAAGGAAAAGAGAGATTCTTATTACACTATAATTTCCCTCCATTCTCAACTGGCGAGGCAAAAGCTCAACGTGGAGTTGGCCGTCGTGAAATCGGTCACGGAAACTTGGCTCACCGTGCTTTATCAAGAATGATTCCAGAAGACTATCCTTATGTTGTACGCATCGTATCAGACATCATGGAGTCTAACGGTTCTTCATCAATGGCAACTGTATGTGCCGGAACTCTAGCTCTAATGGATGCTGGTGTTAAGATCAAGAAACCTGTTTCTGGTATAGCAATGGGATTGATTACAGACAAAGGCAACACTAAATATGCTGTTCTTTCTGATATTCTTGGAGACGAAGATCACCTTGGTGATATGGACTTCAAGGTAACAGGAACAAAAGATGGTATCACAGCTACTCAGATGGATATCAAGGTAGATGGTCTTTCTTACGAGATTCTTGAAAAAGCTTTGAATCAAGCAAAACAAGGACGTGAACACATCCTTAGCAAGATAACAGAGACTATTGCTGAGCCACGTGCTGACTTGAAAGACAATGCTCCTCGTATCGTTATCATAATGGTTCCTAAGGAGATGATTGGTGCAATAATAGGTCCTGGAGGAAAGATCATCCAAGATATGCAAGAAAAATCCGGTGCTACGATCTCAATCGAAGAGACAGACAAACAAGGCCGCGTAGAGATTGCTGCTACAAACAAAGTTTCTTTGGATGATGCAGTTGCTCGTATCAAAGCTATCGTTGCCATTCCTGAGGTTGGTGAGACTTACGAGGCAAAGGTCAAGTCTATCATGCCTTACGGAGCTTTCGTTGAGTTCATGGCAGGAAAAGAAGGATTGCTTCACATATCTGAAATAGATTGGAAACGATTCGAGACTATGGAACAGACAGGCATTAAAGAGGGCGACAAAATCACTGTTAAGCTACTCGATGTCGACCCTAAGTCAGGTAAGTTCAAACTTTCTCACAAAGCTCTTTTTCCTAAGCCAGAAAGAACAGAGGAAGACAAGAAGAGAGATGAGAGAAGAAGAGACGACAGAAGAGAGGATTAAAAAGAGGACAACTGATAATTTTTCAATTCTCAATATAGAAGAACCGTTCGCCTTCGCGAGCGGTTCTTTTTTTTTGTGATAGACTTGTCCATAAAACCTGCAAAGTTGGAAGCCCACGAAGGGAGCCACCTCCTCTATATGGACTTTAAATACTTTTTTCATTTACAAACTTTATGGACTTTATGGACTTTCAAACTAAAATATAAATTAACTTTGTGTATAAAAATCAAAGTTTTTATCTCTATATGGTTCTATTATTTATTTATTTATTCTCTGCTCTTTTAGTTTCTTCCCTTTGTTCGCTCATGGAATCTGTTCTCCTGTCCTGTTCAGCCTCTTATATCGAGACGATTTCCACAAAGAGCAAAGGCGGAATGATCATGAAACAGCTGAAGAGCAACGTCGATAAATCTATTGCAGCCATCCTTGCTCTTAACACATTAGCCAACACCATCGGCGCTGCCGGTGTCGGAGCACAAGCCGTTGCCATTTTCGGAAACGAATATTTCGGAATTGCATCATTTATTATGACACTCCTCATTCTGATATTCACGGAGATTATACCGAAATCAATAGGTGCCAACCATTGGCGTTCATTAGCCCCAAATATCTCATATTTGATCAAAGGTACAACATACATCGCCTACCCTTTTGTTATTTTATCTCGCATTATCACAAAAATGATAACAAATAAAAACGCACAGACCATCAGCCGTGAAGAGCTAGTGGCACTGACTTACATGGGCGAAAAAGAAGGTGTATTTGAATCCAACGAAAGTAAAATCATATCCAACCTCATCAAGCTGACTTCCACCAAAGTAAGAAGTATCATGACCCCAAGAACTGTTGTTCTTGCAGCTCAGGAGGATTTGACGTTGGAGAAATTCTTTAACAACAAGGAGTTTCTGCGTTACTCACGAATTCCGATTTACACGAACACGATAGACAACATCACAGGTTTCGTACTTAAATCAGATATCCTTTTACGTTTAGCTAACGGACAGAAGAGTACAAGATTGAAAGAAATTCGTCGTCCCATCATTGTCTGCTATGAAAATACATCTATACCGAAGTTCTATGACCTGATGATTTCCAAGAAAGAGTTGATTGCTTTGGTCATTGACGAATACGGAGGCATGGAAGGTATCGTTACAATGGAAGATGTGGTTGAGACCATTCTCGGTTTGGAAATCACAGATGAGAGCGATGTTCAGATAGACATGCAGCAATTCGCAAAGGAGAGATGGCGCAAAAAGTCTCAAAATATGGACTTTGCACAAGATGAGACTCAAGATTCCAGTTCAAAAGAATAGACAAAAGAATGAAACGGCACACACTTGTCATATTATTTCTATGGTTCTCTGCAATTAGACTATTCGCAGGCATCTATAACATTGACAACATCGAGATGGTGCACCTAGCAGACAGTAATAAATATGTCTGTAACCCCGACTTCATACTTAACCCAGATTCCGTTGCCGTCATAGATGAGATGCTAACTATTTAGTGCTTAACACCGGAATAGAAAAGGTCGTTGTTGTTGCAGAATCTGCAGAACCCGATTGCCTCAATTTTGCAGTAAACCTTGGAAACAAATATGGAGTAGGGGAAAAGTACGTCTTGTCATTGTACTTAGCACAAAAGATAGATGCATTCAGTTTGCAACAGGGAAAGGATTAGAAGGTGACCTGCCCGACATCATTTGCAAAAGAATACAAATAGATTATATGAACGAGCAATTTGCTGAAGGCAAATGGGAAGAAGGTATGACAAATGGAATCCGTGCGTTATACAATCATCTGGACGGTTCTGAAATCATAGAAGAGCAAGCTAATGATTACTCCATGGCTTCATTCATTTTACTCATAATTCTAATTTTACTCAGAGTTTTTGGAATATCAGCAATAGGCAGTAGAAGTGGAGGTTCCAGAGGCAGAGGAGGTAGTTTTGGCGGCGGAAGTTTCGGCGGTGGTGGTGGCGGATCCCGTTTTTAAACGATTACTAACCAAAACCAACTTAATCAGATTCAAAACAATCGAAACCTTGTCATTGTTCTTTTAACCAAAGACAGATGTATCCAATTCATTACCACAAAAGGATCGAATGAAAAAATGCCCAGCACTAACCTAGAAGAATAATCTCCTTAAAAAACATTGGGACAAAGACATAAGTTAATGATCTTCTTTCTGAAAAGCATCCAAAATGTAATCCTAAAATTAGCATCATAGGGATACAAAATCAAACTCAAAATATTTTTAGAATTCGGTTAAATAAGGGAATCCTAATAAAGGAAATCTACAAAAGAAAGGCGTTATTTCAAAGATTTTTTTAAATTTGCTGAATGAAAAAGTATTGGTTAGTCATAACGCTTCTATTCCTATCTGCAGTCAATCTATTTGCAGGCACTTATAACGTCGACAACATCGAAATGGTGCATCTGGTTGACAGCAATAAATATGTATGCAATCCTGATAAAATACTGATCGAAGATTCTGTTGCCGTTATGGACGACATGTTACACAAGTTGGAACTTACAACGGGAGCTCAAGTCGTTGTTGTGGCAGCTGAACATTATGAAGAAAGCTGTTTCGATTTTGGTCTGAAATTAGGAAACAAATACGGCGTAGGAAAAAAGAAAAGCAGTAACGGACTAGTCATTGTTCTTTCAACAGGAGACAGGTGTATCTCTTTCGTAACTGGCTCAGGAATGGAAGGTTTCCTCCCCGATGCCATTTGCAAGAGAATTCAAGTCAAATATATGAACAGCTTCTTTGGTGAAAACAAATGGAGCGAAGGCATGACGAATGGCGTTCGTGCTGTATGTGCGCATTTGGATGGCACAAACACGATTGTTGCCAACGAAGGCGGAGAAGAATCAAGCTCAACGAAAGATATACTCACCTTCATAATCCTCTTTGGCGGTCCGTTCTTTTTCATATTTTTGATCACTCATTTTTCCGTAAGGAAATGCCCTCAATGCGGCAAACGTTCATTCATAGTTACCCAAACGACTGATATAGGTCACCAAAAAGAAAGAGTAACTTACAATTGCTCTAAATGCGGAAACACAGAAATCTCAGTCAGAAAGAAAGAGCCAAAGCCTAAATACGCAGGCGGTGGTGGCGGTTGGATTTCTGGCGGTGGCTTCGGCGGTGGCGGAGGCAGTTTTGGAGGCGGAGGTTTCAGCGGAGGCGGCAGCAGCTCTGATTTCTAATTTGAATAAAAACAATAAAAAAATATAAACATAATGAACAAATCCCTTATTATCACACTTGTTGTTTTAGCAGCAGCAGTACTTTTTGGAGTCAAAGTGTATAACAATCTTGTAAGTTTAGACGAGCAGGTTACTAATGCTTGGAGCGACGTTGAGACACAATACCAACGTAGATCCGACTTGATTCCAAACTTGGTAAACATAGTAAAAGGATATGCAAAACATGAGGCAACTACTCTTCAAAGTGTTATCGAAGCAAGATCTAAAGCAACATCCATTAATGTAGATGCAAGCAATCTTACTCCTGAGAAATTAGCAGAGTTCCAAAAAGCTCAGAATACAATAAGCGGAGCTTTGGGAAGATTGATTGCTGTAGCAGAAAACTATCCTGATTTGAAAGCAAATCAAAACTTCCTTGAACTACAAGCTCAATTGGAAGGAACTGAAAATAGGATTAACTTTGCAAGACAGAAATTTAACGAGACAACCAAAAATTTCAATGTTGCGGTCAGAAAATTCCCTAACAATCTAATAGCTGGTTTCGGAGGCTTCAATGAACGTCCTTATTTCAAAGCAGATGAAGGCACAGAAAAGGCTCCAACTGTAAATTTCGAATAATCACATACAGGCAATAGACAAATAAAGCAATGAAAAGAATAGTATTTTTCATCTTTTTAAGCATACTTTCAACCAAAACTTATGCTCAACTTCAATATCTAGTAGAAGCAGGTGCGAGCTACACAACCATGACCATAAGCGATTCTGAATATAAGATCGGAGCACGTGTAGCATTTGGAGTTGATATGCCACTTGGTGATTACCTCACCTTTCAACCCATGCTTGAAGTCTCACTTAAAGGTCACACAGAAGAGGTCAGAGCAGCTGTTTATGATACACTAGAGAACATTGAGAGTAATCCTATATACGTAGAGATTCCTCTTAAAATCAGTTTTTCACTTCCGATGGAGACCGAGTTGGATTGGAGATTTAACGCCGGTCCATATTTTGCATACGGAATTGCAGGAGATTACACCAGAGAGCATTATGACATATATGGAAACAAGACCACAAACACCGAGAAACTGTTCGGTTCTGATGGCCGTTTCAGCCAATACGAAATAGGTTTGGCTGCAGGTACAAAATTCATATTTGCACCTTTCTATATTACAATCGATGCCGAATGGGGTTTGATGAACCTTAATAAAAATGACCAGAACAGGTCTTTAAAAAGTGTTGCGTACACTGCTGGTATCGGTTTTATTTTCTAAAAATAAAACATTCACATATTAAGGCTGTTCCTTTCGGGACAGCCTTTTTTGTTGAACTAATGTCACGTCCTGAAATAGCGTTACAACAAAAAAGTAACGAATATGAAAGGAAAAGAAAGACAGTACGTTAGACGTTCACAAAAAGACTACCCGATGAGCTTTAAGCTTGCGGTAGTAAGA
>JALNVE010000111.1 GCA_023227695.1 Paludibacteraceae bacterium | reverse complement strand
TTGTCAAAATAAAAAAATACAAATCAAAAAAAATATCCATTCCAGCAAGCTAGCTTGCTGGAATGGATAAATCATAGTATGTTTGTCCAATAAAACCTGTAACGCTTATTTAGGACTTGATAGGATTTTTATTTCACATGAAAAGGTTGTAATATTGCATCCGATATTTATATGTTTGAAATTATGAAAAGGAAGGAGTAGTTTTAAACTAACGTTATTTCTTTGTTTTAACGCTTCCTGTATCATCATAAATCCAGTATAATTGGTTAAGTGCCTGATCGTTTGATAACTATAATAATATATAAAATGGATTTTCAACAATTTATTTCTGGTTTAATTTGTATATTTATTGCGATAGCAATAATGTTTCGCCTGATGCACTATGCAAAGTTCTATGCACCGTCTTATTTCTTTTGGATTGGAGTAATACTAGTCGTTACAGGTGTTATTTCTCTTTTCTGTCCTTTATCCTTTTTGTTTATTTTAAATAGAATGATTGCGATTTGGGTTCTAATTGCAGGGATATTCATTTCTGCTGTTTCTCTTTTATGTCCCTTTAAGATAAGACATTCGCCGACAGATAATCAGGTAATAGATAGCCTAATGCCTGTTTTTTCATCTAATGAATATCATGAAGTGAGAATACCTGCTTCTATAGAAACAATTAAACAGGTTTTAAAGGTTACAGGCGTAAAGGATATTCCTGCAGCTCGATTGCTGTTGAAAATAAGAGGTATTGCCGATGAAGAGGTGGATTTGAAGGAAATGGAATCAAATGAGAGTGCTGGTTCAGATACAGTTTCAACACCTGATTTTAAGTTTTTTGTTGTGGCTCCAGATGAATGGATTACAGTAATGATGATTAACTTGACATCTCCATGCCAAAATGAGAATAAATCTACTTCTCTTGAAATTACAACACTTGAACAGTTTAAATCCTTTCATGAACCAGGATCTGTGAAGGTCGCTGTTAACTTCCGATTTATCAGAATTACCGATCATGAAACAATTCTTAGTACTGAAACTCGAAATAATGGGATTACTCATAAAGATAATCGTACGTTCAGCTTTTATTGGAAAATCATTTATCCAGGAAGTGCTATTATCCGAAGAGTATGGCTTGACACGATAAACAAGAATGCACAAAAAATGAGTTCTCTTAAGTAAAGAGAAAATGCTAGGCCAATATATTGGAGTATGCACGATTAGCAAGACACGGCCAATAGATTCGTTCGGCTAAGGGTCGCTTTAAAATCAAGTCTCCGGCTTGTAAAAGGAAAACTTTAATTTTCAAACACTTAGATTGGTGTGCTTTTGCTACTACAATTGCTTTGTTTTTAGATGATTAAAGTTTTCAAAACCACGTTAATTTAGAACTTTTCGAGTAAGGAAATGCAATGCCTGAAGGAAAATAGAAAAGACGATGTGAAAAGTTGGTAGAGTAGTTCTGATGCGTTGGTCAAATATTTGATTCGGTTATAAGCATACGGATGATCTGTAAGATTTTAAGGATTGCTTGTTGATGACGTTTGTGTCGTTTTATCTCAATAAATTCGGAATATATGTTTATATGTTGAAATTTTCTGCAATATTCTGGGATAAACCTTATTTTTGTATTTATAAATGAAAATATTGCGATGAAAGAGCTTATACATGATTCATATAGATTATTAATAATAGCTATTTTATGTTTGGGAGCAGGTGTGTCTGTTAAAGCACAAGTGTCTCATGGCGGCATGCCTTATCCTGACCTTTTGCCTGGAAATAGTAAGATGTTGAAGTCGTCTTCTGTTTCTTCAGCTGTGCCATTTATTGAGATGCCTCCGTTTGATCGTGATTCTCTTCTTAGGGAAGATTCTTTGGAGGGAAATCTGAAATCGGCCCGTCGTTTTGCAAACAAATTCTTTGTCTCTATAGATAAGAATAATTCTGGTATAACCAGACATTTACCAGACGGAACATCTGTTTGGCGT
This sequence comes from Paludibacteraceae bacterium, assembly GCA_023227695.1. Lineage (GTDB taxonomy): Bacteria > Bacteroidota > Bacteroidia > Bacteroidales > Paludibacteraceae > RGIG10190. The sequence goes on along the minus strand of JALNVE010000111.1, from coordinate 7,320 downwards.
GTGGGAATTGCCTCTAAGGGTGCCTACTCTTTGAATGTGTTATTCTCTGAGTTTGATATTCCTGATCAGGCTAAAGTGTTTATTTACTCTCCTGACAGATCGACAATTTTAGGTTCGTTTACTTCTCAAAACAGACAGAAAAGTGGTGTTTTGCCGGTAGCTCCCATTGATGGAGATTCTATTGTCATTGAGTACATAGAACCTGCCAATTCGGATTTCCATGGAAAGTTGAAAATTAGTGAGGTAAACCATGATTACTTAGGGTTGAGGATAGTGATGCCTGCATTTAGAGTCTCATACGAATGCGAGAAGGATGTGGTTTGTGCCAATTCTCATCAAGAGCAAAGACGTAGTGTTTGTCTGATAATTGTTGATGGCGATGCTTATTGCTCAGGAACTCTTATCAACAACACTTCTGAAGATGGAACACCTTATGTGCTGACAGCTTCGCATTGCTTGTTTGCTGATCATGCTAATCCACCAGCAGATGAAAGTAAGGCAGAATCAAGTGTGTTCTTCTTCAATTATGAAAATCCTTATTGTTATTCGGATGTTCAAGTTCAAGGTACCTTGGAGCAAAGTGTTGCAGGAGCCACTGTAACGGGTTGTAATGAGCAGCGCGACATGCTTCTTCTGAAGTTGAGCGAGATGCCTCCAATCGATTTTATGCCCTATTATTCAGGTTGGAATCTTACAAATGAAATACCAACTCCAGTTTATGCAATGCATCATCCTGCAGGTGATATGAAAAAGATATCCTATGAATATGACATGCCCTATACCTATTCTTTCTATTTGCAAGTGTTTAAAATGAATTCGCATTGGAGTATAGATAATTGGGAAGAAGGTATAACAGAGGGAGGTTCTTCTGGTTCTGGACTTTTTGATGCCGAGGGTAGATTAATTGGAGCTTTGTCTGGTGGTAATTCAGTCTGTTCTGAAACAGGTCCTGATTATTTCTATAAGATAAATCAGGCATGGACCGGAAATCTTGTAGATAAAATGAATCTTAAGCCTTGGTTAGATCCTCAAGGTACAGAGAAGTTGGTAATGAATGGTTTGAACCCGTACAAATATCCGTGTGTTCGTCTTTCTAACATTAAGGAAGGAGAGTCTCCTTCTACTGCTCCATCAGACAATTTTGCTGCAGGAAGCAATAGTTACGGTTATCGCTCTTTTGCGGAGAAATTTAGCCTGAATGAAAATGCCATGCTTTATGGCGTCTATTTTATTCCTTATGTAGGCAAGTATTCTCAGACTTATCCGGTTAGTCTAAAGATATATGAGGGAGAAGATGTTCCTGAAACTCTTCTGCACGAACAGGCCTTGAGAATTTTAAACTCTTATTATGTAAAGGATTCAGATAAGTTTTCTAGTTCTTTTTTGAATAATTGGAGTGAAAAGGAAAACTATATCAGATTGGATGCTCCTGTTACTATCCATAAAAATCTATTTGTTGTATTTGAATTGCCAGTTGATGATACCGATCCTTTTGCGTTGATTTGTGTGAATTCAAGATCATCTGTTGAGGAGAATACTGCATATTTTTTGGATAATGGAGAATGGAAACCGTTTACTCAGAATCCTCTGTTGAATAAACCTTCTTCACTATATGTGGATGCGGTTTTGCAGAATTTGCAACCATCGTCAGTGGATGAGGTAAAAGATGAGAATCTACACAATGCGACAGCTTATGTGGATGAAAATGGTAATTTGTCATTGTCATTCAATCAAAATACAGGTAATAAAGATGTGTTTCTTTATGATTATTCTGGAAGATTGATCTATCAAGGCAGCTCGAATGGCGATCATTTTACACTTCCTAAAAAGTTGGGTATATACATAGTTCGAATTGTATATTCTGACCATACAGAGGTTTTGAAGGTTGCAAAAGAATAAGAGGATGCTGAAGAAAGAGTGGAGAAAAGAGATGAAGCAGCGCATCGCTTTGCTAACGGAAGCGGAACGGGTTTCACTTTCTGAAAAGCTGTTTGCAGCGGTAGAGCAGATGCCAGAATTTCAGAAAGCCAAATATGTTTTATTGTATTGGTCGTTGCCAGACGAGCCGATATCTCATCAGTTGGTGGAGCGTTGGAAGGATAAAAACCTGATTTTCCCTGCCGTTGTGGGTGATCAAATCGAGCTGCGTCGTTATTGTTTTGAGGCTGATGTCCGGATGGGTGCATTTCATATCATGGAACCTATTGGACCGCCATTTGTCGATTACGATGCATTGGATTTAGCTTTGATTCCTGGACTCTCTTTCGATTCTGAGGGTTACCGCTTGGGTAGAGGAAAGGGTTATTATGATAGGTTGTTACCAAAGTTGAAATGTACTACGGTGGGCATTTGTTTCCCATGTCAGTACGAAGAACAACTTCCTCATGACAACTGGGATGTTCCCGTTAAAAAGGTGATGCATATCTAACGCATCAACCAGAAACAGGTAAAAGTGTTTGTTGAGGTTTTATCCATATATTTTTATAGATTTCATTTTTTTGAATATAAAATCAGATTTTGTCAGCTTTATACATACATATACCCTATTGTGCCAGTAGATGTGCCTATTGTGCCTTCTATTCGTCTACGTTTGAGGGTAACCGAAAGGATTACATAGAGGCTCTTTGTCGTGAGATGGATCTTCGTAAGGAATATCTGAAAGGAGAGTCTGTTCGTACTATCTATTTGGGTGGAGGTACACCTTCTCAATTGACGATAGGTGAGCTGGAGGCCATTTTGAATCATGCCTGTTCTGTTTTCGATTGTTCTTCTGTGGAGGAGTTGACGGTTGAAGTGAATCCTGATGATGTAACAGATGAGTATGTTCAAGGCTTGCGCTCGCTCTCAGTGAACCGTATCAGCATCGGCATCCAGAGTTTCCATGACGATGAATTGAAGACGATTAACCGAAGACATTCGGCGGCCCAAGCAATTGAGGCTGTTGCCTGCATTAAGCGAAATGGCATTACCAATGTGAGTATTGATCTTATGTATGGACTGCCGGGGCAGACATTGGATTTGTGGAGAGACAATTTGCAACAAACCATTCAACTGGAGGTTCCGCATGTTTCTGCATACAGTCTTACCTACGAAGAGGGAACGCGCCTAACGCGTTTGGTTTCGGGCGGCGAACTGAAACCTGTAGATGAGGATACTTGTGCTGATATGTTCTCGCTTTTGCGTGAGCAATTGTCTGCCGCAGGTTATGTGCAGTATGAGATATCCAATTTTGCTAAGCCAGGTATGGAATCCAAGCATAATTCCTCCTATTGGAATGAGACGTTATATATTGGGTTGGGAGCTTCTGCCCATTCCTTCAACAGAGATTCTCGTCAGTGGAACATCTCCAATACGAGAGTCTATATTGAAAAGGTATTGTCAGGAGCAAATGATTTCTTTGAGGTAGAACACTTGGATTTAGATACTAGATATAATGATTATGTGATGACCACTTTGCGTACGCGTAAGGGTATGGATCGTGCGCATCTTAAGTCTGCCTTTGGAGAGACTCTTTATAGCTATTGTATGGAGAATGCCAAGTCATTTCTTTCAAACGGTCTTTTGGAAATAGAAGCAGATACGTTGAGGCTAACCGAAAAAGGAATTTTTGTCTCAGACGGAATCATGTCTGAACTGATGAAGGTATAGATTTTTGTATATAAAAGGCTTCGCATTGTTATATGGAATATTATACTAATGATCCGGACAATCTTTTGCTACAAATAGTTGACCACCTTCGGTGTCGGGTATGGAGCGTCCGAGAAATTCATCTCGTTTTACATCCACAACATTGGTAATTCGTTTTATGTTTAGATGTTATAGATATAAAAAAAGTCGGCTAATTGATTAGTCGACCTTTTTGTTATGATAAGACGTATGCTTATTTTCCTAATTTGCTAACGATAGACAAAGTGTCAGATGCAATCATGTACTCTTCGTCTGTAGGGATAACGACAACTGTTGCCTTGGAGTCTTTCGTGCTGATAATCTTTTCATCTCCGTGAACACCGTTGTTAATCTCTTTGTCGATCTTAATGCCGAAGCATTCCATATCATTACAGATTTTTTCACGAACAACCTCAACGTTTTCACCGATACCACCAGTAAATACGATAACATCAACACCACCAAGAACGGCTATGTAAGAACCGATGTATTTTTTAATACGCATGACAAACATATCCAAAGCCAATTTAGCACGCTCGTTTCCGGCTGCAATAGCTGCTCTTACGTCACGCATATCTGAAGAAACACCTGAGACACCGAGCAAACCACTCTTCTTGTTCAAAATATCAGAGATGGTTTTTGTGTCGTAGTTTCTGCGATCCATCATATAAGTGATCGCTCCTGCATCAATATCGCCTGCGCGAGTTCCCATTATTAAACCTTCAAGCGGAGTTAGACCCATAGAAGTATCTACAGATTTTCCGTCTTTGATGGCAGTGATAGAACCACCGTTACCGATGTGGCAAGTAATCATTTTAGAACCTTCTGCCTTTATGCCAAGGATCTCGAATGCACGTTGAGAAACATATCTGTGACTTGTTCCATGGAATCCGTAGCGACGAACGCCATCTTCTTTGTAAAGTTCGTATGGTATTGCATACATGAATCCTACAGGAGGCATTGTCTGGTGGAATGCAGTGTCGAACACAACAACCTGAGGTACACTTGGCATAAGCTTAGTAGCAGCAAAGATACCCTTTAAGTTTGGAGCGTTGTGAAGAGGAGCCAATTTGATGCAGTCTTCGATACTCTTGATAACTTCATCTGTAACCAAAACACTTGAGTTGAATTTCTCACCTCCGTGAACGATTCTATGACCTACGGCATCAATCTCTTTCAAAGATCTGATGGCACCGCCATTTGGAGCAGTAAGAGTTTCAAGGATGAATTCGATTCCGACAGTATGTTCAGGAATCTCTTTATTCAATACCTCTTTCTCTCCGTTGATCTTAGTGTGTTTAAGGAAAGAGTCTTTCATGCCTACTTTCTCTAAACCACCTTGCTCAAGGACTTGGTTGTTTGCCATATCAATAAGTTTGTACTTGATTGACGAGCTACCACAGTTTAATACTAATATTTTCATATTTTGCTTTTTTAATTTCTGATGAGGGGTACAGAAACACATAAAAAACGCATCCAAACTTAGAACGGATTGGATGCGTTAACTATGGTTGTATTATTTTTGCTTTGCTTCGATCACTTGGTTTACAGTGATGGCGACCATCTTATAAATGTCGTCCACATTACAACCACGAGAAAGATCGTTGATAGGAGCAGCCAAACCTTGCAACAATGGGCCAATGGCCTGTGCGTTTGCCAATCTCTGAACCAACTTGTAAGCGATATTACCAGCTTCCAACTCAGGGAATACAAGTACGTTTGCCATACCTTTCAATTCGCTGTCTGGAGCTTTTTGTTTAGCAACAAAAGGATCGATAGCGGCATCAGCCTGAAGTTCACCATCGATTTTCATGTTTGGATCTAAAGCCTTTGCTATTTTGGTAGCCTCAATGACCTTGTCGACCATTTCGTGTTTTGCGCTTCCCTTAGTAGAGAAACTCAAGATTGCAACCTTAGGTTCTGTAAATCCGTAGATGTTCTTTGCTGTGCTACCACTGCAAACTGCAATCTGTCCAAGCTCTTCGGCTGTTGGGTTTGGAGTTGCTGCACAATCTGCGAAAAGCATCAAACCGTTGTGACCGTAAGTCTTTTCTTTAAGTATAATCAAGAATGCTCCAGATACAACGTTGATTCCTGGTTTTGTTTTTACGATCTGGAATGCAGGGCGCAATACGTTTCCTGTGTAGTTTCTAGCTCCTGCAATCTCACCGTCGGCATCTCCACTCTTAATCATCAAACAAGCCCAGTAAAGAGGATCTTTAACTGTCTCAGCAGCTTTCTCAGGAGTCATACCCTTGTTCTTCCTCAATTGGAATAGCAAATCTGCATATTTGCCAGCATTAGGGTCAGTTTCAGGATCAATGATAGTAGCTTTGCTGATGTTTTTCAGACCGAAAGAATCAGCCAACTTGTTGATCTCATCTTTGTTACCCAAAAGAATGATTTTAGCTATGCCGTCAGCAATGACCTTGTCGGCAGCTTGAAGTGTTCTCTCTTCGTTTCCCTCTGGGAGAACGATGCGTTGCGGATTTGCCTTCGCACGCGCAATGATATTGTTCATTAATTCCATATCGTAATGTATTTTTGCGCAATTTAGTTCCGCAAATTTAATAAAAAACTTCAATTTTGTAATCCAAAGATTGCAATTTTATATGTTATTAGATTGCAATTCTTGGGTAGGGATATCATTTTCGTGCTTTTTTGAATTTTAGTATTCAAAAATACAAAATTGTAATAAATTTACACAATATAATAATTAAAAAATCAATCAAAAACCTCTTTCAAAACGGAGAGCGATTTTAAGTCGCCCATGCCTTGGGTGTGAAGTCTGTAATATTCCAAAATATGGTCAAGAATCTCAGTACGTTCGTCTCTCGTTCGGCGTAGCGTCTCGCTGCGTCGCAGTAGAAGCAGACTTCTGGCATGCAAGGGTAAGCACCAAGGTTCAGTAAATTAGTAGAAAAATGAAAACAAGTTATCAGATAAATAAAATAAGCATAGCAGTCGGCACGTTATTTCATCATGCAGGCCTGAAGCCTGCTTTTAGCTTCGACATAGCGAGACGCTATGCCGAACGGTTGTGATGGATTGTATGATATGCCGAACGGGGGATATCATTTCCCTATCTTTTTGATTTGTTGCTTGAGAAATGCTTGTAGGTAATATCAAAGTTGATGTTTGTAATGAATGTTGGTTTGTGTAAGTCTCTTGTGATGAAGAGAGTTATAGTCTTATTTATGTGTTTTCGATAATGATTATTTTGATAATTTTTCTAATTTCGTGGTAGACTTAGCTTCGACATGAAGAAAGAAGCTATGCCGAACGGTTGCGATGATTTGTACGCAATGCTGAACTAGGATTTCAAATAAAAAGTTATGAAATACAATGTACAAATAAAGAAAATAGAGTGGATTGACCAAGAATCAAATGAAGCTGAAGTCCTGTTTGAATTTGGAGATTCAATGTATTGGGCATTTTGTTGTCCTTGTTTTCTCTCTGAGGGGGAAAAGAAAAATGTCAATATCTCTTTCATTGAGAATGATGATATTTCTTTTGAAACTGAGTTTTCTTACAAGCTGGATTCAAGCGGACAATGCAACCTCATTTAAATCCAAGTTTGTCAATTGTTTAAATTTTTGTAAAGGAGTCATATACCCTAATCTTTTCCTCGGTCTCGAGTTTAAGATGTTTTGA
>JALNVE010000110.1 GCA_023227695.1 Paludibacteraceae bacterium | reverse complement strand
CTCCACAGGGCAACTGGAAAGAGGGAGATTTTCTCTTCTCTTTCTGCTCTGAAAAATATTTTTTCTACCTGACCCATTTTTTTCCTCCTCAAGTTGCATTATCAATTTGAATCCCCGTAAAAATAAAGTGTTTAAGCAAAATGAAAAAATTTTAGAATATTCTGAATGTGTAACAGAAAATGGTATATATCGCTATTGTGCTGATAGTATGTATAAAAGCCATTCATTTAATGAGGTAGAATATATAGAAAACTGTCTACCTTTAAACCCTCCATTTTTAAACAAAAAAGTTGTACTGTTTGAAAAGAAATCATATGAAATAAATACGAAAAAAGTTGAGATTATTTCTTATGAAGAACTTAATAGTGTTCATGACGAAATTGTAACATATTACATAAAGGGTTTGGGTTTTATTTGTTACTGTGATTTAGAAAAGATGAGTTGTTTAATATTGTCTGATTATAAGGGAATTTCTTTTGATAAGGGGTTATATAGTGAAATAAAAGATAGATTTATAAATGATACACTTTATTTTGCATTAGAAAGAATAAAACGATTTCAACCGCCTTCACCACCCAAATAGAATTTACGACATTTTCAAAGCGTTTGAGAGATTATCTTTTCAAAAAAAAGGCTATCCATTATCAACAATGGACAGCCTCAATTTACTGAAAAAGATAATTTTAATTATTATACGTCTATATAAGAATCCTTAAATCCAAGTAAGTAAAGAACTCCATCGAGTCCGATACTTGAGATGGATTGTTTGGCATTTTCCTTAACCTTTGGTTTCGCGTGGAAAGCAATACCTAAACCAGCGCAGTTAAGCATTGGAAGGTCGTTAGCACCATCACCTACAGCGATAACCTGCTGAAGGTCGAGATTTTCAATCTGAGCAATCAAGCGAAGCAACTCAGCCTTACGCTTACCATCTACAATGTCGCCCAAATAACGGCCAGTCAACTTGCCATCCACAATTTCCAATTCATTTGCATAAACATAATCAACTCCGAAACGTTTCTTCAAACTGTTTCCGAAATAGGTAAAACCTCCTGAAAGGATAGCGATCTTATAACCGTATTTCTTAAGGATATTCAATACACGGTCTGCACCTTCCATGATTGGTAGGTTGTTGGCAATATCTTCCATGACAGACTCGTCAAGACCCTTTAGAAGAGCAACACGCTGTTTGAAGCTTTCGCAGAAATCAATTTCACCTCTCATTGCTGACTCAGTGATAGCTCTAACCTGCTCACCAACACCTGCACGTTCGGCCAACTCGTCAATTACCTCCGTCTCAATAAGAGTAGAATCCATATCAAAACAGATCAAACGTCTGTTACGACGGAAAAGGTTGTCCTCTTGGAAAGAGATATCGTAACCCAATTCCTGAGAGAGTCTCAAAAACTCAGACTGAAGAAACTGTTTGTCTTTAGGCGTACCTCTGACAGACATCTCCACACTGGCCTTTGTCAAAGCATCTTCCTCTAAAGGAACACGACCGGTAAGACGGGTAATGGTGTCAATGTTTAAACCCTGAAGCGCCAAAACCTGAGAAACACTAGAAATAAGTTTGGCGGAAATTTTTCTACCCAACAGAGTGACGATATATCTGTTCTTTCCCTGCATGGATACCCATTTGTTGTAGTCCTCATCTGAGATAGGGTTAAAACGAACGCTCACACCTAACTCACTTGCTTTGAAAAGAAGTTCCTTCAATATGAAACCAGAATCATTCTGCATGCTTTTAAACAAAATACCCAAGGAGAGGGAATTGTGAATATCGGCCTGTCCGATATCTAAAATGGTTGCATCATATTTTGCGATGATAGAAGTTAGCGAAGAAGTCACACCTAGTTTATCTTCTCCCGATATCTTTATCAAGATAATTTCGTTAGTTTGATTCATCTTTTAATGAAAAATTGTAAATTCTTAATAGTATTGTAATTAATAACAATGTATACAGAATTTCGATTAGGAAAATTTTCGCATTTCCAAATGTCTATTTGCAAAAAATATTCTTCAAAGCCATCCTGATTCAATAGGTGGAATAAATCTGAATACAGTATGCAAAATTAGGCTTTATTTTGTATATGCACAGCCTAAAAAATGACAAATTTATGTCTTAAAACATGTTTTTAACATAATTTTTAAGGCTAGTTCATCATGATTTATTAAATTTGCATGGAAATCGTGGAACTATTGCTCTTTCGATTTCCTAAATAACGGATTTAGGATAATAGAGTTTATCCTTGTCCTAGTATTAACCAAACAATATTTAATGAGGAGATTTTATACTTTTATCATTTTCTCTTCTGTTGTTGGAATACTGCTTTCATTTATATCTTTCGATTCCACCACTTCATCTAAACTTTTGGTTGGAGATAAGTTTCCGAAAACGGAACTTTTAGGAGATAATAAAGGAAATTTAGTGTTAGTCAATTTTTGGGCTGCCTATGATGCCGAGTCGAGGGATGAAAACGTTCAGTTTTCATCAATTGCTGAAAAATATGACGAAAAGACAACGGAAGAAGGCCAACGGCTAAGATCTATGTCTGTTTCGATGGACAGATTTGAGAAGGTTTTCGAGGAGGTGGTAAAACAAGATGGACTGAGGTTTTCGAAAGTTTCAATAGAGACAGAGGGATTCCATTCCAAACTTGCCAAAGATTTGAAATTGAATAATCGGTTTGGCAATTTTCTTATTGATAATCAGGGCAAAATCATAGCTAAAGATTTTACACCTGAAGAGTTGAAGCAGATGCTGGACAGATACTTGAATTAAACTAAAAAAGATAAGCTTCGGGTTTTAAGGAACTCGGAGCTTTCTTTTTATAATTCTGGGAGTTCCAGTGTTACCTCTTGGGCGATCAAGAGAAAAGTCCGTGTACAGTTTTAAACCAAGAATTAACAAGCCGTGTTTTTAGGTCTACTGAATTCAGAAAGTAGGGTTTGTCATTATGATTATTGGTGCGGACATATATTTAGCTGAGGTTTCGTTCCGTCCAATTGGTAACCACATTGTTTGTATCTCATTTCTGTCCGAGATAAGCTTTTCCCTGCTGAAGGGAAAAAATAGCGCCCGTGCGGCGAGGACAAACAAATTCATTGAAAATCTCAATTCATTTTTGCATAATTGTGGATAATCATAATATACAAGCACGTTCACTTGTTGTTGGAGATTGATCCTTTTGGATTCATTTATATAGAAACATAGGAAACCACCTAAGGTCAAAGATAATTTGAAGATTTTATGGAAATAGCACTTTTGTAGAATGAATAATTAAATTACCTTTGTATAAAGATGGCTTGTAAACGCATCTATCTGTGAGATGCATTTTTTCAGTAGATTTTATCTCCATCTTTTACAAATTAATGGGAAGAAAATATTCTATAATTATTTTGTCATTATTACTTATCCTTGGTTCTTGCGTTACCAACAAAAAAATCGAATATATGCAAGAGCCAGGTAATGGTATCTCTGAATATGAAAAGATGGTCACGCCTGATGATTACAAAGTTCAAGTGCTAGACGAACTTAATATTCGCATTTCTACATTAGATCCAGAAATGACAACCCTTTTCAATATGGTTTCGGGCGAGGCAAAAACAGCTGGTGTGAATTCAATGCCTATGACGGGTAGCAGCAATGAAACGGGCTACAACTCCTACACAATCAATGAAGATAGCTGCATACTTTTCCCTTACATCGGAAAAATCAATGTGTTAGGCAAGACCACACGAGAAATAAAAAAAGTGATTTCAGATACTCTATCTTCCTTTTTAAAAGATTATTCCGTAGATGTTCAATTGATGAACAGCTACTTCAGTATCATAGGCGACGCAACTAACGGTCGTTATCCTCTGACAAAGGAGCGCATGAACCTTTTCCAGGCTTTATCCCTTATCGGCGATATCGGCGACTTATCAGACAGAGCACACATTAACATGATTAGGCAAACTGCAGAAGGTACTGTTGTCAAGGAGTTTGACCTACGAAGCAAAGACATTGTGGATTCCGAGTTTTATTACATTCAACCCAACGATGTGATCTACATCCAATCGTTCCACGGACAATTCTTTGAAGTGTATTCGTTTGCATCTTTATTCTCTCTTATTTCGACAGCAGTATCTTTATCCTATATCATAGTTAGATTCAATAAGATTTTTTAGATGGAAGAGATGATTAAACAAGGAAATAGGGCAGTACGCTTATTGAATCTGAGATTCATGCTATGCTTGTTTGTCGGATTATTGGCATTCTCTTCATGTACCACTAACCGATATACCAGACTGTTACAAGATAGAAAGAGTCTTCCACAATATACACAGCAGGAGATGCAACGCTACCGTATTCAGGTCGACGATGAATTAAAGATCAAAGTGTTATCGCTGAACAAAGAAGCTTTGGAAGTATTTAATAGTACTGGCATCTACCGCGTATATGCTGACGGAACAATTGACCTCCCTTTTATGGACAGCATTAAAGTGGTTGGATTAACCTTGGAAGAGGCGAATGTCGTTCTGCAAAAAGAGTTGAAAAAGTTCATCATAGACGCCGAGGTGATTGTAGCGTTGTCCAACAACTACTTCTATGTATTTGGAGAAGGAAGCAACGGTGCCATAAAGTTATATAAAGAAAAAATCACCATATACCAGGCTTTGGCCATGTCTGGAGGTGTGAAGAAAATTGCAAATCGAAAGAATATCTATTTAATGAGGAAAGATGAGAAAGGAATAACCCAAACGATGACTTTTGACATCAGACCAAAATCAATCATCGGCTCAGAATATTACTACATACAACCTAACGATATCATCTACATTCCGCCTGCAAAAGGACGTTTCTTCAGAATGGATTCTTTATTTGGAATCATTGGTGTAGTTACAACTTCTGTTTCATTATTCTTCCTTATATATGGTTTATCCAACGATAAGTAAAAAATAAAAAAGAATGAAAAACGACAATAAAAACAATGACTTTGTTGAGGATGATTCATCCTTCGATATCTTTGATATCCTAATGAGGGTACTGAAATACTGGTATGTTTTCGTCATTTCATTATCTATTGCATGGGGTCTCGCTTACCTGAAAAACAGATCTTGGACGCCAATCTATAAAACGAGTGCCCGACTCATCTTAGGTGATAACGCAGCAGGTGTGAGTGCCAATTCTGAGTATAACTTCATGCAAGGTTTTTCTTCTGGTTACAACTCCTCAAGAGACATGAACAACCAACTGGTGCTATTCAGCTCTCGAGACATTATTTTACGAACAATCAAGAAGTTGGATCTTTCGGTAGATTACTATACAAAAGGAAGATTTAAAACTAATTTTCTATATAAAACATCTCCATTTGAAATCATTAACACCAATATTCCTGAATCAACTTACAGATTAGAATTCAAACTGATACCTCTTTCTGAAGATTCATTTCTAATCACATATGCAAATGAGAAAAAAGAAAAAGATTTGCAGATTAGAGGCACCTATGGTACACCGATCAGCAATCCACATTTTGATATAACGGTTAAGAAACTAGTGAATGTAGATAGGCCTGTTCTTTTCCGATTCAGAAATCAGGATGATTTGGTCGATGATTTCTACTACAGACTTAATCTCGAATTCGCCAAAGAGCGTTCGTCCGTTTTGGAGGTCTCTCTGTCGGGTGCCAATTACGAACGAGACCAAGATTTCATCGATATGCTTTGCCTTGAATATCAAAACTTCAGCTTGGAGAGAAAGAATGAGGCAGCCAGCAAGACTATCTCTTTTATCGATGATCAACTAACCCTTTTATCAGACTCTCTGATGAATACCGAAGAACAAGTCCGTTCGTTCCGTACAAAAAATGGAATTATCGATATGTCTTCCTATGCTGGTCAACTGATATCAAAAGGAACTACCATTGAGGCTAAATTCACGGAATTAAAACTGAAAGAGGACTACCTCAATTATCTATCCAAATATCTGGACAATAACGTATCAGATACATCCATAATCACTCCAAATGGTTTGGTCGATGGAGAATCGCTTTCTGGGTTAGTGAGCGAATACACCAAATTGAACGAAAAGACAGCTCAGTTAGGAGAAAAAAACCCATATTACAAGATATACCAGAATCAGCGTTCTGAATTAAAGCTTCATATTTACGAAGTGCTCAAAAACATGAAAGCCTCTTTGGAGATTGAGAAGAGCAACCTGTTGGAGAGACAGAACGAACTAAAAAGCGGAATTGTCTCTTTGACCGATAAGGAGCGTACCATTCAAAATATTCAACGTACCTATAAAATCAATGAGAATTACTACAATTTCTTGTTACAGAAACGCGCTGATGCTCAGATTAAAAAGGCATCCAACTCTGCAGACAACATCATTTTGGATAAAGCACGTATAGGCTATATCATTAATGGAGGCGTTAAGAGCAAAACATATTCCTCTTATATGTTAATCGGAGCTATTATTCCGTTCGCTTTCATCTTCATTGTTATCTTGTTAGATTCGACTATCAAGACTAAACGAGACATTGAAAAGATAACCAGATTCAACTTCATTGGTCATACAGTAAAATCAGATAGTACAGATCCGATTCCGGTTTTAAAACATACTAAATCTCTCTTCACCGAACGTTTTAGGGAAATCAGAACCCGAATTGAATTCATAACAAAGAAGAGCAAAGGCATTTCCGTAATGGTAACCTCTACAGAACCTGGTGATGGAAAAACTTATGTTGCCATCAACTTGGCTGCAACCTACGGCTTACACTCCAAGAAAACGTTGCTGATAGATATGGACTACAGACGACCTTCTGTATGCCGTTCTTTAGGCATTAAGGTCAACAAAGGAGTATCTGATTACTTGATAGGAAACACTACACTTGATGATATTATTATCCGTGAAAACTCACTGAACTTCGATATATTAGCAGCTGGAACCATCCCGCCAAACTCTGGTGAGTTAATCAAGCTGGATAAGATGAGAGAACTCATTGAGAAAATGAAACAGGAGTACGATTACGTGGTTATAGATATATCACCAATCGGATTGGTTTCCGATGCCTACACGGTCGATAAGATGGTTGATTTGATGCTTTACGTAGTCCGTTACAACAAAACGAATAAGAAATTCTTTAAGACGATTATCAGACAATTGTACGATGATGGATTGGTCAACGTCAACATTCTGTTGAACGACGTAGACAGATCGGCTCCAAGCTATGGATATGGTTATGGATATGGTTCGTCAAAGTATTACTACGGTTTTAAAAAGCGTAATTCTTACTATTTTGACAGAGCTGGATATTACGCTGAAGAATATTTTGAAGAGAATTCAAACCATGGGGATAGAAAGTAATTGTATTTGTTCATGCTTTATCCAAAAACGAAACACATCTCAAAAGTGACAATTCGAATTTATTGAATTGAATTTGTGTGCTAAAAGAAATACTATAAAATCGTTTTTGAGTTTTATACTTGCTCGGATAATCGTAAATTTGCACGATATTTAATTAGAACATGCGGTAACACCGCCTTTATTATATGCGTAAATATTTATTAGATTTAACCGTTAGCGGCAACGAAAAACTTAGCGGTAACTATATTCTGATGAAGTTAACCTCGGAAGAGAGACTTCCAGACATGCTTCCAGGACAATTTGCAGAAGTTAGGGTAGACAATTCGCCTTCAACTTTTTTGCGTAGACCTATCTCCATCCACTTTGTAGACAGAGATGCAAACGAACTCTGGTTTCTTATACAGTTGGTGGGCGATGGTACCCGCAAATTGGCTGAGTTGAAGAAAGGAGACATTGTCAATGTGATGGTTCCTCTAGGAAATTCATTTACAATGCCTTCATTAGAGCAACAAGAGCTCTTGTTGGTAGGTGGAGGTGTAGGTATAGCTCCAATGTTGATGCTTGGTGCTGCGCTCCGTAACTTAGGTTACTACCCAACTTTCTTGATCGGTGCACGTACAAAAAAGGACCTTCTTCAACTAGATGCTTTCGAAAACTACGGAAAAGTTTATATGACAACTGAAGACGCCTCTTGTGGAGAAAAGGGCTTTGTTACCAACCACTCTATACTTACACAGAAGTTTGACAAAATATATACTTGCGGACCAACTCCAATGATGAAGGCTGTAGCGGCCTATGCTGCAAAGAATAACATAGACTGCGAAGTATCCTTGGAAAATAAGATGGCATGTGGCGTCGGCGCCTGTCTATGCTGTGTTACCGATACTACAGAAGGACACAAATGTGTATGTTCTGATGGTCCTGTATTTAATATAAAAGATTTGAAATGGCAGATTTAACGACAAACATAGGAAATTTGGTCATGAAAAATCCGGTCATGACCGCTTCCGGTACATTCGGTTACGGAGAGGAATTTTCGGATTTCATTGATATCAGCAGAATTGGAGGTATCATTGTAAAAGGTACCACCATCAAACATCGTGAGGGTAATCCTTATCCTCGTATGGCTGAGACTCCTTCAGGTATGTTAAATGCCGTAGGATTACAGAACAAAGGTGTTGATTACTTCATTGATCATATCTATCCACGTATCAAAGATACTGACACCAACATCTTGGTCAACGTATCTGGTTCTACTGTTGAAGATTATGTAGCAACGGCTGAGAAAGTCGGAGAGCTAGATAAAATTCCTGCCATCGAATTGAATATTTCTTGCCCTAACGTAAAAGAGGGTGGTATGGCATTCGGAACATCTTGCGAATCTGCAGCAAAAGTCGTTTCAGCAGTACGTAAGGCATACAAGAAGACTCTCATCGTAAAGCTTTCTCCCAATGTCACCAACATTGCAGAAATCGCAATGGCTGTAGAAGGTGCAGGAGCTGACAGCGTATCTTTAATCAATACCATCATGGGTATGGCTATCGACGCAGAAAAACGTAAACCACTTTTGTCTACCATTACCGGTGGATTATCTGGAGCATGTGTAAAACCGATTGCTTTGCGTATGGTTTGGCAGGTATCCAATGCAGTAAAAATTCCGGTTGTTGGTCTAGGAGGCATCATGAACGCTACAGACGCTATCGAGTTCTTATTGGCTGGTGCTTCTGCCGTTGAAATTGGAACAGCCAACTTTATTGACCCAACTGTCACAATCAAAGTGATAGACGGCATCAACGCATATTTGGACAAACACGGATTCAAATCCGTAAAAGATATTATTGGTCAGTTAGAGACTAAATAAATCAGAACAAAAAAGAGAGACAGTATGGGACTGCCCATATTGTCTCTCTTTCGTTTTTTTTCTAACACGAGTTTTGTTACGTAAAAACAGATTCAAAGGTTCGCTTGTTAAAAGATGCTTGCTATCATCTTTTAAAACGATTTTTTTAGCAGTTGTTCCGTTTGCTTAGTCCGTCTAATACGGGATCAGCGGATAGGTGGGGTTGGTATAGCGACAAGAATATTCCCCAAAATTCATGAATAGCATTATCTTTGCGGAATGAAAACAGATCAACTATTAAGAGAGATATTGCCAAGCGTAATAG
>JALNVE010000109.1 GCA_023227695.1 Paludibacteraceae bacterium | reverse complement strand
TCTTACTACCGCAAGCTTAAAGCTCATCGGGTAGTCTTTTTGTGAACGTCTAACGTACTGTCTTTCTTTTCCTTTCATATTCGTTACTTTTTTGTTGTAACGCTATTTCAGGACGTGACAATTAGCTTAATTGACCAACCATAACCACCTTTGCTAAATGCAAAAAATCCCATTTTTATCTTATCACAAAAAACGACATTCAAAATTTATTATAGTATTTTTTTGCGTTAGTATTTTTTATAATTAAATTTGCGTTAAATTATTTTAGTGCATTAGACGCGTGAAAGAACTATAATCAGACTATCTCTGTTATGGTTCCTTGTAAAATCGCTGATTTCTTCTTACTTATTCAGCGTTATATATATTGGCAAGATAAAATTTAGCACCCGTCTGAGAATATTACGAGTAGGAAATCTTCGATTTCTTATTCTATCTGTTCATGTATCTATTTGATACAATAAACAATATATTCTCAGCTTTTTATTTTGTCAAACAAATTCAAACAATTGAAATGAGTAAAACCACAAACGAAGAGATTATTCAAAAAGCAGCGATGTTGTTTCTGGTTAAAGGATACGATAGAACTTCTATTGCTGATATAGCTAATGCTGTTGGCATCCAAAAGCCAAGTTTGTATTCTAGATTTAAATCTAAAGAAGACATTTTCAGGAATACTATTGATTCTTATATCATAAGAATGCAGAAGCCTGAGAATAAGTTTGGCGAAGTTCCTGACATCTCCATGAAACAATTCATCGATTTCTATATTGCACGTGTAGAGGGAGTCATGGACAATTATGGTACAAAATTTTCTCAAATGACCTCTTTTGCCAACAGAGGTTTTGCCTTTTTCCTGGAAATAGGCCGATTCGACCCCAAATATGCCAAAATTTTCCCTCACATCAACAATGAGGAGATTAATATGTGGACAAAAGTGATTGACATGGCCAAAGCAAAAGGTGAGTTAAGAGAAGATGTGGACAGCATTAACACAGCTAAAATAATCCGTTATTCATATGTAGGGCTTGGGTTCAACAGTGCTATTGAAGCACAGGTAACAGGAGCCGAAATTAAGAAGCTTCTTTACAGCATTTACGATACGATAAAGAAATAAAGAGGGATTTGTCTGATTTTTTGATGGGCTGTTGTCAAAGGCAGAACAATCAATCGAACAAGTCCAAATTGTCTAATTGACAACGGCTATGCTTTCAGCAGGTCGATTACACAAGACAGCATTCACTGGCTTAAAACCATCATTTTGATATCTCTACTTTGCATTTTTGAACTTTTTTCTACAAAAAATAAAGAATAAGTTGTATTTTTGCATACCCTTATTTTAGGGCACGCATTTTTTCATATCAAAAAATTTGCACATAGACGTTTTTCATTTAAATATATACAAGTAATTATGGCATTGAGATTTATGACCGCCGAAGAAGCAGCACAGTTTGTGAAGAACGGCGACCAAGTCGGATTTAGTGGTTTTACAGCAGCAGGAGTTCCTAAGGCCGTCCCTTCAGCTATCGCGAAGATCGCAGAAGAGGAACACGCTAAAGGCCGTCCATTTAAAATTAACGTTGTAACAGGAGCATCCTCAGGCGACCCACTTGATGGTGCTTTGTCAAGAGCAAAGGCCATTGGATTTAGAGCTCCATACCAAAACAATTTGGATATAAGAAATGCCATCAACGCACAAGAGGTGGATTATGTGGATATGCACCTTTCACAACTTGCGCAAGAGGTTCGTTATGGTTTCTACGGAGTCATTGACGTTGCCATTGTCGAAGCAGCTGACGTTACCGAGAACGGTGAGATTGTCCTTACCTCTGGTGTAGGAAACATCCAGACCTATACTCGTATGGCAAAGAAAGTCATCGTTGAATTAAATCACAAGCATAAGAAAGAATTAAAAGGAATTCACGATATATGTGAACTGAAGGATCCTCCTCACAGAGAGGCTATCCCTGTATTTAAGGTAAACGACCGTTGTGGTTCTCCTGTATTGAAGGTAGATCCAAACAAGATCGTCGCTGTTGTCGAGACAGAACTTGGAAACAGCATGAGCAAGTTCACTCCGATTGACGAGACCACTGCAAAGATTGGTCAGAACGTAGCAGACTTCCTGGTTTCTCAACTTCGTTTGGGAATCATTCCTAAGGAATTCCTTCCTCTTCAGTCTGGTGTAGGAAACGTTGCCAACGCCGTTTTAGGTTGCTTGGGCCAAAATCCAGAGGTTCCAGCCTTCACCATGTACACAGAGGTGATCCAAGACTCTGTAGTGAAATTGATGAAAAATGGTCGTATCACCTTCGCCAGCGGTTGCTCTTTGACAGTAACAGACGAGGCTATGGCAGATATCTACCATAACCTTCCATTCTTCAAAGACAAGTTCGTGCTTCGTCCGGCTGAGATTTCAAACAGCCCTGAGGTTATCCGTCGTCTCGGTGTGATCTCTATCAACACCGCTTTGGAGGCAGATATCTTCGGAAACGTAAACTCAACTCACGTATTAGGAACAAAGATGATGAACGGTATCGGAGGTTCAGGCGACTTCACAAGAAACGCTTACATCTCTATCTTCACTTGTCCTTCAATCCAGAAGGATGGTAAGATCAGCCCTATCGTTCCAATGGTAAGTCACTTAGACCACAGCGAGCACTCTGTCAACATCATCATTACCGAACAAGGTATTGCCGATTTGAGAGGAAAGACTCCTATCCAACGTGCAAAGACCATCATCGAAAACTGTGTTCATCCAGATTTCAAAGAGCTTTTGTGGGATTACTTGAAGTTGGGAAAAACAGCCCATACTCCTATCACATTACAAGCTGCTTTGGGTATGCACATCGAATTTGCGAAGAGCGGCGATATGCGTAAAACAAACTGGGCAGACTACATTAAATAATTGCAGACATAATTCTGATCATAGGAAAGGGACAGACCTCAGGGTCTGTTCCTTTTTTCTTTTCCTGTAAACGTGAAAAAAGGGATCAGCGGATAGGTGTGGTTGATATAAGGACATAAGTATTCGCAGATTCAAGAATAAAGTTTGGCAAGCCTGTACATGAAAAACTTCAAGTCTCCCACACCCCTATTTTCTCGAAAATCTCTTTCATAACGGTACTCATCTTCACTACCAATCAAATCTTTTCGCAACAAAAAATTTCTTCCAAATCCCCATTAAGTAAGTATATAAAAGCTGTTATAAATCAATAGATCTCTCATTTACGCATCTATTTCTGGCAAGACCATTAAACAACAAAAAAGGCTTAGACAATCAATTGTAACCTTTTTGAAACACTCTCTTAACAAACTCGTCACAAGGTTGAAATCAGCACGTCACATCCTGACTCTATTTTTGCTATCGAAATAAAAGGTAATGATTTCAAACAAAAAAACTCAAAATTATAAAACGAAAAAAAATGGAAATGAACAGAATTTTTTACACAGCACTGTTGACAATGTGCGCATCCTCGCTTTCAATGAATGCGCAGGAAGAGATAGAAAAAACGGACATTGAAAAACTGGAAGAGAGAACCTCCAACATTGAAAACAAATTGACAATATTGGAAAAGCTAAAAGTTTCCGGTTATATACAAACTCAATATCAACATGGTGAAGAAGATGCTTCGCTGAAAGTAGGAGCCGCCAATGAAACGGCAAAATCAGAAGACAAAGAAGCCTTTGACCGATTCGGAATCAGACGCGGCAGAATCAAATTCACTTACACAGAAGGCATTGCTAGTGGAGTGTTCCAATTGGATATCACAGAAAAAGGAGTTGGCATTAAAGATGCATACCTCTCCATAAAAGATCCTTGGATAAACAGATGTTCCATCCAAGCAGGTGTATTCGACAGACCTTTCGGTTACGAAATAGGATACTCCTCATCCAAAAGAGAATCGCCAGAACGTTCTACCCTATTTCAAACCCTTTTCCCAGATGAAAGAGACTTGGGTGTGGCTTTAATTCTAACCCCTAAGAAAGAATCTGCTTTCTCCTTCTTGAAATTAACGACAGGACTCTTCGCTGGAAACGGAATCAAGCAAGACACAAAATCCCTGCGCGACTTCATCGGCCATTTGGAAGCCTCTAAAACCATAGGTTCTAATGCCAAATGGGGATTGGGCGCATCCTACTATTTAGGTGGAGTGTTCCAAGGAGAAAAATCAGTCTATGAAATGGACGGAAAATCCTTCCGCGTCGACTCATCAGAATCCAATTTGGGAGAATATGCAAAACGTAAATACTTCGGAGTAGACGGCCGTTTTGAAGTAGAAAGTCCTATCGGAACCACCAAATTGACAGCAGAATACATTTGGGGTCAACAACCCGGAACAGCCGGCAGTTCAAAAAGTCCAAATGGTCCAATAGAAAACGCACCAACTTACATCCGAAACTTTGCAGGATATTACTTCATGCTAGTCCAAAACATAGGAACATCACCCTTCTCTTTAGTCGGAAAGTATGACTGCTACGATGCAAATACAGACCTCTCTGGCGATGAAATCGGCGCAGCAAATTCCAATACTGGAAAAACAGACCTTCTGAAAACCACCATCGGTGTAGGTGCGCTTTGGAGAATCAACAACGCTTTGAAAATCACTGCTTACTACGACATCAACAAGAACGAGAAGAGTGAAAATGTGAAAGGTTACGAAAATGACTTGAAAGACGACCTCTTCACTTTACGACTCCAATACAAATTCTAAATCAAAGAAAATATAAATTAAAAAAGAAAAGTTATGAAGAAAATTATGATTGCAATTGCCTTAATAATAGGCAGCACACTTATTCAAACACAAGCTCAAAAAATCAAAGGTTCGGACACTTGTTTGCCTTTGACGCAAAAAGAGGCTGAGAATTACATGAAAGCGAACTCAAAAAACAGGATGACGGTTGTGGGCGGCGGTTCTGGTGTTGGTTTTGCAGCATTGACAGAGGGTTCTACAGATATTGCCATGTCCTCCAGAAAAATCAAATTTGACGAGAAAATGAAAATACAAGATGGAGGCAATTCTGTCAAAGAAGTGATCATCGCCTACGACGCATTGACCATCATAGTAAATCCTAAAAACAAAGTCAGCAAATTGACGCGCGAGCAGTTGGCAGGCATTTTCTCAGGAAAAATAACAAACTGGAAAGAAGTTGGCGGAGCTGATATGAAAATCATCCCTTACTCAAGAGAGACCTCTTCCGGAACATACGAATTCTTCAAAAGCAGCGTGTTGAAAAATAAGAATTATATGAACGGAATCATGAGCATGCCAGCGACAGGAGCCATTGTACAATCTGTAACCCAGACACCAGGAGCTATTGGTTACATTGGATTGGCTTACCTCAACAAAAACGTGAAAGCCTTGGCCGTATCTTACGACGGCGGAAAGAAATATGTAAGTCCTTCTGTTGCGAGCGCCATGGACAAGACCTATCCGGTTGTACGTCCGCTTTACTTCTACTATTTGAACAAAGACCAGAAAAAAGTGACGCCTTTCATCAGTTATGTTCTCTCTTCAGAAGGTCAAAAAACGGTAAGCGAAATAGGTTTCATTCCAGTGAAATAACAAAACAACTGAATTAGAAAAGAGGTTCAAGGAGGCTAACTCACCGAACCTTTTTCTGATTTCTAATTAAATAATAGATATGAAGAGATTCACAGAAAAAATAATTGAAGGAATATTGAAATTGAGCGGAGGAGTGACAAGCATCATCATCCTTCTGATTATCCTCTTCCTTTTCAAAGAGGGATCCGGACTCTTCAACAATTCGAGCATAGAGAAAGGCTACGTGTTGAGCGTCAATCCGGCCAATCCCGTTAAGACTCTTTCTCCAAAACAGGTAAAAGAAATTTTCGATGAAAACATTACCAATTGGAAAGAGGTAGGGGGCAATGACGAAGAGATCAAAACCTTCCGTTTTGAAGAAATTTTTGACCTTTATCCTGACGAAGAATTAGATGGAGAAATTCTTTCGCAGAGACTGAGCGATGAGATATCCAAAGAAAATGGCATCATAGCATTTTTGCCCGAAAGATATCTGCTTACCAGTTTCAAGGGGAAACTATTGGAGAGCAACAATGTTTCACTCAGTGAGTTTTTTCTTGGCAAAGAGTGGTTCCCGACTGCTGTTCCGGCAGCCGAATTTGGGATTTTGCCATTGTTGTTAGGAACTCTATTGGTCAGTTTCGGAACCATAGCCATCGCATTGCCTTTCGGAATTGCAGTAGCTATCTATTTAGCAGAAATTGCAGACCCACGTATACGAAAGTTTTTCAAACCTATCATCGAACTGTTGGCAGGCATTCCGTCCGTAGTTTACGGATTCTTCGGATTGGTGGTGATAGTGCCCCTCATCCAAAAGATTTTCGGTCTGCCTGTTGGCGAAACAGGCTTGGCAGGTAGCATCATTCTAGCCATCATGGCCTTACCCACCATCATCACTGTAGCTGAAGATGCCATCCGCACCACACCAAGGGTAATGAAAGAGGCAAGTCTCGGACTGGGTGCTACGCACTGGCAAACCATCTGGCGGGTCGTTGTCCCCTATTCCATCTCAGGAATCATGGCAGCCGTTATGCTCGGTATTGGCCGTGCTATCGGCGAAACAATGGCTGTGCTGATGGTCACAGGAAATGCAGCCGTGATGCCTACTTCGTTGTTGGAACCCGTACGAACCATTCCTGCCACTATCGCAGCCGAGCTGGGTGAAGCTCCCGTAGGCAGCACCCACTACCAAAGCCTTTTCATGTTGGGATGCATTCTATTCCTCCTCACACTGATAATCAGTCTCAGCGTAGAATTTATCAGCGGAAAGAAAAAAAACAACAATTAAAACAGTATGAATACAGACATATTAAATATAAAAAGGAAACGCAGGTCACAGGCCATCACCTTCGGTCTATTCCGTGTGTTGAGTTATATGGTCATTCTAATTCTCCTGGTCATTTTAGGATTCATCATTTATAATGGTGCAGGCTCCATCTCGTGGAACTTCCTTACTGGTTATCCAGAAGACGGAATGACCAAAGGTGGAATTTTTCCAGCCATTGTAGGAACAATATGCCTGATTATCGGAAGCATGGTATTTGCCTTCCCTATAGGCATCATGTCTGGCATATACATCAACGAATATGCGGGAAATAACTGGATAGTCAAGTTCATCCGCATCATGACCAACAATTTAGGAGCCATTCCGTCCATTGTCTTCGGTCTGTTCGGTATGGCGTTGTTCGTCAATTATCTCGGATTCGGCGACTCCATCCTAGCAGGTTCGCTCACTTTAGGTTTACTGGTACTGCCCGTAGTCATACGCACAACAGAAGAGGCGCTGAAGGCCATTCCAGACTCCTTCAGAACAGGTAGTCTCGCTTTAGGTGCATCAAAATTACAGACCATACGGCACGTCATTCTTCCGATGGCTTTCCCAAACATCATCACCGGACTGATACTCTCTGTAGGAAGAGTCTCTGGCGAAACAGCACCTATACTCTTTACGGCCGCCGCCTATTTCCTGCCACGGTTGCCACATAGCATTTTCGACCAAGTAATGGCGTTGCCTTACCACCTTTATGTCATCTCAACCAGTGGAACTAACATCGAAGCGTCCAAAAGCATAGCATACGGAACAGCCTTAGTGCTGATTGTAATTGTGCTTCTGATCAACATTTTGGCCAATTTTCTGAGAAAATATTTCGGCAATAAAGTCAAAATGAATTAAGAAATGACGGTTATAAAATGAACTATGTTAATCATTAGAACACACCATATAAACGAATTTATAAAAAGAAACAATATGATAAAACTTGAAGCAAAAGGAGTAGATTTCTATTATAGCGATTTTCATGCACTTAAAAATATAAATATGCAGATAGAAAGCAACACGGTAGTTGCCTTCATCGGTCCTTCGGGATGCGGAAAATCCACTTTTCTAAGACTTTTCAACCGGATGAACGACCTCATTGACGGAACCCGTCTGACGGGTCAATGTTTGGTAGACGGGAAAGACATCTACGACAAAAATGTCTATGTGGACGAACTGCGGACAAAGGTCGGCATGGTTTTCCAGAAACCAAATCCTTTTCCGAAATCCATCTACGAAAATGTTGCCTACGGCCTAAGGGTGAACGGTGTGAAAGACGAAAAATTAATAGCCCAACGTATTGAGGAGTCGCTACGCAGCGCTGCTCTTTGGGATGAAGTGAAAGATAAATTGAAAAAATCAGCATTCGAACTCTCTGGCGGACAGCAGCAACGACTCTGCATTGCAAGAGCCTTGGCAATTTCGCCATCTGTGCTACTTATGGACGAGCCAGCCTCTGCTCTTGACCCTATCTCGACTTCCAAAATCGAAGAACTGATTTACTCCTTAAAGAAAAATTACACCATCGTAATTGTAACTCACAACATGCAACAAGCCGCCCGTGTGAGCGACAAAACCGGTTTTTTCCTCTTGGGAGAACTAATTGAATACAACGACACAAAGAAGATATTCCTCAATCCGGACAAAGAGGCAACTCAAAACTATATTACAGGAAGATTCGGATGATAAGGAATTATTTTAAAAACTTTTTTCATTACAAAACTCTAAAAATAAAAATATATGAAACACTTGGAAGATGAACTATTAGCCCTTAGAGACGAGGTGCTTAACATGTGGGATCTCGTCTATTCGCAATTAGAAAAAGCCAAAAGTGCCTTGTTGGAAAACAACAAAGAACTAGCTTACGAAGTCATCAGCCGCGAGAAACGTGTAAATGCATTCGAACTAATGATCGACAGCGACTGCGAAAATCACATCGCACTCTATAGTCCTGTAGCAATAGACCTGCGCTTGGTCTTATCGTTACTCAAAATCAACAGCATGTTGGAACGTATTGGCGACTTTGCGGAAGGCATTGCACGTTTTGCCATCGACACCAACAATCCACGTTATGAAAATCTGATAAAAGACATTCAGGTTGAAAAACTTTTTGATGCCGTTTTGGGAATGCTGCAAGACGCACGCATAGCTTTGGAAAACGAAGACACCAAAGATGCCGTACGTCTTTTCTCTCAAGACGATATGGTTGATGATTTGTATAAACAATCACTTATCAAAATTGCCGAATTCATAAAAGAAAATCCCGATTGCGCATTAGACTGCATTTATTTAGCCATTCTCGACCGCAAACTCGAACGCATCGGAGACTATTGCAATAACATTGTTGAAGAGATCGTCTTTTACATCGACGCCAAAGTAATGAAGCATTGTGGGTTGAAAAAATAATATTCTGTTCGTCCAAATAATCTTTTACTGATTATTTGGACGTATAAAAATTCATTCAATTTTCTACCATCTTTTTGTATCAAAACCAAACTAAAGTTTTCAAAGGAAAAGTCATATTACTCATACCAACCTATAGGCAATGATGATTTAATATCTCCATAACAAAAAATGTCTTTCAAAAAAACGGAAAAATATACATGCTGGATTCAAGCGGACAATGCAACCTCATTTAAATCCAAGTTTGTCAATTGTTTAAATTTTTGTAAAGGAGTCATATACCCTAATCTTTTCCTCGGTCTCGAGTTTAAGATGTTTTG
>JALNVE010000108.1 GCA_023227695.1 Paludibacteraceae bacterium | reverse complement strand
TAAAAAGGAATGCACTAAAATCAATGTGCGGAATTCTATTTTAGAGTATATTCTTAATTTCTGCAAAGTTAACGTTTTAATTGGGATTAGAGAAATAAAAATGAGAGTTTCGTTTAGGTAAACACTGAAACAGAGTTTCTGTCGATGATACTAATTGATTCAATTAGTTTTTTATATAAAGAAAAAAATGCTTTATAAAACCTTTGGTTTTATCCCATAATGCTCTCGAAATTCTTTTCTATCTCATTTTTCAGCTCTTCCACAGAGCAGTTTCTTAGGGCAGCAACACGTTCGTAGATCTCTTTTATGTCGGCCTCTTCGTCGTCATCGGTTTCAAGAAAGAGGCGGTTTGTTGGCGTTTGAATGAGGCTCTCTTCGTTGAATTTATTCCCAAAGGAGATGAAATAACCGGCACGGCAGAGTTGGTCTGCCAATTGAGGCTTCCCCCTGAATCCGTGTATAACCGCAGGCACGGACATCATTCCTTTGTAGCGGACTATTTCGTTAGATGCCTTCACGCAGTGGATGATGATGGGTTTCTGCAGCAGGTTGGCCATCTTTATCTGGGTTTCGAAAACGGCCTCCTGATGTTCGTAACCGTTCTCCGAAAGTTGGTCCAATCCGATTTCGCCAATGGCAACCACGTTTCTTTCTTGAAGAAGTCGGCAGATGTCCGAGAGTTTCGCATGGACCAAATGGTCTACGTCCCACGGATGCACACCCACAGAAAATCGTCCTTCGTCAGGAATCTCCTTTACGTCTGACGGAAGATTGACGATGCATTTCACATCGTCTCTCTCGTCGACCTTGTGGGTATGTATGTTGATATACATTATTCGTTCGGAGTAATTACTTCGGGAACTTTATATTTGTCGCCAGTAGTTTCTATAATCGACTTATAGTATTTGTCGGAATAACCAGGTTTGACAATGCCGTCAGGCACGCCCCAACCGTTATCTATGAAGCGGCCTCTACGTTCACGTTTGATATTACCGTCAGAATATTTTATCATCAGGAATTCGCCTAGATTTTTCCACTCTTCCATCATGACTTGAGCTTGGTTCTCCGAGTAATCGGTCAAGAAACGGCATGCTACTTCCGGCGATTTTGTGTATAATGATTTGGCGGCTACCTCCACCACCTCGAGGTTTTCTTCCAATTTTGTCTCAATGTCCAATTGTGCCTTTAGGATGTCTTTCGACATGTACTCATATTTTGAATATGCCATGTTCGAAACCCAGTTAAAAACCCAGTAGGCTGATGTCCACGAGAATTTCAGCAGACTTCCGTTTCCTGCCCTAAAGCACTCAGGAACGGCCGTTGTGCTACAATAAATAGGAATATAAACGGTAAAAGAGGCATCGTCAACGCCAAACCAAAGTACGCCGCCTACCATGTCGGGCAACCAACTTCTCATTTGAGCAACGAATGAGAATGCGTTCTGAGGCCCTGCAATAGGGTTTTCGTTGAAGTATTCAGCGCCATCCACATTCCAGTATCTTGGGGCATAACGGTATTGAGCACCAAAAGGTTCCGCACCAGGGTCTTTGTCAAGGGCGAGGGGTGTCCCTTCGAATTTGTCTCTCATCAGATTCTTCAGTTCGAGAAGTGTGATTTTTTTCACTGGCTTTACCCAAAGAGGCATTCTCTCTTCTGACTTTCCAAGAACGTAGTCGATATATTTCTCCATGCTTGGATCTATTCTTCTGAAGACACTCCAAACACGGGCGTCGCAGAATCGGCGGGCAATGAAAGACATTGGATCGTATGCGTCGGAAAAACTGAAGTCTTTGTTTTTTCCATTAAAATAACCTTTCTCTTTGGCAAAAGAGATGACGTCTTTTGAATAACGGCAGTTGTTACGGTCGTTCAAAGGGAATGTTGTTATTCTGGAGTGGTTGGCATGCACGCTGATGCAGTCGTCTGGCACTCTTCTGGCAACCCAAACGGCGCCTTTGATGTCCGGACCTTTGCCTATCATCTCCATGATCCAGATCTCGTTAGGATCTGCTATGGAGAATGTCTCACCAGAACTGCAATAGCCGTAGGTTGAAACAAGTTCTGTCATTACTTCTATGGCCTCCAAAGCTGTCTTTGAACGTTGAAGAGTGATGTAGATAAGGTTACCGTAATCCAATACTCCTGTTGTGTCTACCAACTCGCTTCTGCCTCCGAAGGTTGATTCGGTGATGCAGACCTGATGTTCGTTGATGTTACCCAAAACAGAGTAGGTGGTAGGCACCTGTTTTATTTTGCCTTGATATTTATGGGTATCCCATCCGTAAATATCTGTCATGGTGTATTTGGAATATTCGTTGGCGGGATAGTGCATTAATTCTCCGTAAAGAGCGTAAGAATCGGCAGAGTAGGTGCAGAATGAGGATCCGTCTTCGGAAGCGTTCTTTCCTACCAAGATGTTTGTTCCTGCATATACTTTACTAAGGAAGATTGATGTAATAACCAATGAAACCGCTAAAAAAATGCCTTTTCTCATTATCATTCAGTTTTTTCTAATGCTAAAAAATGCTATGAATTTGTTTATCTCTGTGATTTACCAGAAAATATTCTTTTCGTAAGTGGAACTGTTTCCGCAGAAGTCTGTGACAACCAATTTGAATGTATGGTTCTTATTTTTCTCAACACGTTTCGGATCCATACGGTAGCGGATGGTTCTTGTCTTTGCATCATGCTCGAAAAGCACCCATTGACCATCTACATAACCGTCGTATTGCGCAATACCTGAAAGTCCGTCGGCAATCTTGAATACCAATACGGGGTAACGTGTCAATCCATTTGTGTGAACTGGCGTGATAATAGGTTTGGTGTTATCTGCAGCTACAGCAAATTTTCCAAACTCTCTTGTCTTGCCAACGAGAAAACCATTCTCATACTTTCCTCCAGCAGAGCCCCAAATCAAATTATTTGGAGTCAACTTGGCAATGAAAAGTTTCCTTTTGTCTTGAATGGCCGAATCCCTTTCTACTTTTAATGTGATATCGCAAAAAGTGTGCAGAGGCATCTTTTCGTCTCCAAAATGGAAGATTTTAGAGTAATATTTTGTCGTTGGAATCTCCTGATAGTCTGGAATAAAGTCATAATAGGTAGCATCGGCAGGAATGAAAGCGAGAAAATCTTTTTTGTCGAAGAAATGGTTTTCTCCTGCTGCTAAATAGTTTTCGCAGTTATGTACAACGGGTTTTAGCTCCGTCTTTACTCCATGAATAGTGAAGCTGATGGAATCTACATGACCAAAATCGTCAATAACCTCATATTTAACCTTGTAATCGCGTTCCTGCTCAACTCTCACTTTGCCTTCGTTGTAAGCTTCGCGATAAATGGTGAGCGGATAGTTGTTATCGCAGAACGATTTTATGAAAAATTCGCCGTTCTTAGAATATTGAGGATAATCGATCAAACTGTTTACTGCTCTTGAATCAGAGAGTTTTATATTGTCAATGTAAACATCTGAAATAAGCTTTTTGTCTACATAAACTTTCATGTTTCTTGGTGTGTGAGTAAAACCTGTACCTGTCATGTAATCGTTTGCCTTAACGGAGAAACCCACATCTCCCCAAGCTTTGATGTTGTTGCCATTACGTAAAGTCTTTTCTTTTGTCTTGGTCATTATGGTGTTGAACCTCTTCTCTGATAGGTTGTCGACAGAACCACCGTTCAATCCGTAAAGCTTTACAGCAAAGATTCTTGGTTTTTTGTTATCCTGAATCTTGAAATATTGGTTCAGTTTCAAAGGGTTTTGTAAAGAGTTGTCCTCGGTTTTTCTTACTTCGAAATGTAGGTGAGGACCTCCAGATGAACCTGTATTTCCTGAGATGGCAAATTGTTCACCTTTCTTTACAGGGTAATCAGTAGGACTTAATGTAAAGTCTATTTCGTAACTTCTCTTTTCGTAGTGTTTTTCCTTGACGATGGAGTCCAATTCAGGAACGAAACCGTTGAGGTGGGCATATAGCGTAGTGTATCCGTTAGGGTGGGTAATATATACCAGTTTACCATAACTTCTTGCTGAAATGGTGATACGTGATACATAACCGTCGCTAATGGCATAAACAGGTTTATTTTCTGCACCTCCTGTTCTAAAGTCCAATCCTCCATGGAAATGGTTCCTTCTCAGTTCGGCAAAGCTTCCGCTAAGCGTTGTGACGGGATTTACCGGCGGAGCAACTACCCAATTCTGCAATTGGGCTTGTCCTAATAAGGATATGAATAAAAAGAAGAATAAAAATAATTTACGCATTATATTATCGTTCGTTACTGTTGACATATTTAAATGAATGCCTCTTGTGTTTTTGTATATTCAAAATTAGTTTCAAAATTACAAAAAATGGCCATTCTTTCGTCTTAAAGAATGTGTATATATAAAAATAATCGTCATTTTTATATTTGTTAAGTTTTATTTTCAGATAAATAGATGTTTTTGTGAGTTTATTTATAATTTTGCATATCAATAAAGGAAACGGATGTTCGTCTAGTAGGGGGGCTTTCGTAATTTGAATTTGAAACAAAAATTTAAAATTAAAAGAGATAAGTCATGAAAAAGTTGCTATTATTAATCGTCGCAGCGTTAACCTACGCTGTAGGTGCTGTAGCACAAGGTGCGCCTGAGATTTCTTTTGAAAAATTGGTGCATGATTTTGGAACATTCCCTGAGGAATCAGGAAAAGTATCTTGTACATTTGAGTTTACCAACACTGGTTCTGCTGACTTGGTGCTTCAAAAAGTAAAGGCATCGTGCGGTTGTACAACTCCAGAGTGGACAAAAACTCCTATCAAACCAGGAGAAAAAGGAAATGTAACTGCAACTTACAATGCCAGCGGTCGTCCAGGAAATTTTACAAAGACTATTACTGTAACTACTAATGCTGGTGATAAAAGATTAACTATCAAGGGTGAGGTTGTTCCTAAGGCTGCTAAAGTTGAGGATCAATATCCAGTTAATATGAACGGTTTGAGAATCAAGAAACAGCACGTTTATTTGAATAACATCAAATACCCTGCAAACTCTAGAACTGAGCGTATCGCTGTTGTAAACGACTCAAAGGAAGATATGACAGTTTCTTTCAAAAACGTTCCTAGCTACATTGTTGTTAAGGCTACTCCAGAAAAGTTGAAAGCTGGTGAAAAAGGTACTATTGATGTAACTATGGAAACTAAGAGCTCAAATGTTTGGGGTTCATTCTCTCAAGACTTCAACGTTTTAGTTAACGGTAAGGGTGCAGAGGATAAAGCTAATGTTATTTCTGTTCATGGAAACGTTGTTGAGGACTTCTCAGCATTGACTCCTGAAGAGAAAGCTCAGGCTCCTGTATTGAAGGTGGCTGATGTGGTTAACTTGGGTACTTTGAAAGCTAATACAAAGAAGAACTTGAAGTTCTCTTTCAATAATACAGGTAAGGGCTCACTTTACGTTCGTAGCATCTCTTCTGATTCAAAAGCAATCGAGATCACAGCTCCTTCTAAACCAATCAAAGCTGGTAAGAAGGAAGACGTTAAGTTCTCTATCGATACGAAGGGCTTGGTTCCTGGTAAGTTCAGTTACCGTGTAACAATGATTACTAACGATCCTAACAATAGCGTAGTAACATTACAATTAACTGGTGAGATCAAGTAATATCCAACGCTGATATATAAAAAAGGATAATCTCACATCATGTGCGATTATCCTTTTTTTCGTTTCTTTCGACCTTTTTCTGGTAGTAAACTTTTGCCCGTTACTTCTATTGATTTGCTTGTTAATCACGTTGCAAATAGTCAAAACGAGCAACCTTAAACGATAGACTAGAAACTCTCTGGTTTCGTTGATTTTTTGCTTAAGTAATTTTGTTTTTTATGATAGAAAAGATGGATAAATATGGAATGGGAAGGGGTGTGACGCTGCTCTGTATTTCACTCTTTTTCATTGTGCTCTTCTCTTGTAAGGGTAAAGATTCTTATGTCATTCACGGCGATTTACGTTGCGTGAATGCTTCTAAGGTCTATCTTCTAAAGCAAAATGAATTGGGCGAACTGGTCAAGATAGACAGTACCACAGTGAATGGTGGTGAGTTTAAGTTTCATGGCCGTGTGGATTTTCCAACGATGATGTATGTCCAGGTGGGAAAGAGAAGGCCTATCGATGTCTTTGTTGAGAACCAGAGAATCTCTATCACTGGTTCCATCCTTCTTCCTGATGAGATTAAGGTGGAGGGATCTGTGTCGCATGATGATTTCACCTATCTTCAGAATGAGATGCTCAAACTCAAAGGTGAGGGTAACTCGTTGTTGATCGATATGACCAATGCAAAAAAACAGAATGATTTCGATAAACTGAAGAGCCTAAGTGCTGAATACAACCACATCACCGATACGTTGTTTGTCATGACAGAACAGTTCGTGACAACCAATCCTACTTCTGTGGGTGCTGCCTACTTCGTCTGTATGTTGGTTCAGGATTTCGATATCAATGAATTAAGAAATATCATTCAGAGCTTTGACCCTTCTGTTGAAGAATCTGAATATGTGAAATTCTTGAATGAGGAGTTGATGTTGAACCAGAAAATGAGTCTGGATACTCCAGCCCCCTCTTTTAAAATTCCGACTTCGAATGGCGACAGCATCTCATTGGAAGATTATAAAGGTGAATATGTCTTCATCGATTTCTGGGCTTCTTGGTGTGAGCCTTGTGTGGCGCGCAGGGAACGTTTGAATGCGATGTATCAGAAATATAAGAGATCCGGATTTAATGTCTTGTCGATCTCTTTGGACAAGGATGCCAACGAATGGCGTAAAGCTTTGTCCAATCGTTATTACGAATGGGTGGAGGCTTCTGATCTTTTGTATTGGGAGAGTCCGGTCTCTAAGATTTTTAGGGTACAGAGAATTCCTTACGGAATCTTGATTGGTCCTGATGGTAAGATTGTAGCCATCAATCCACGTCGTTATATTATTAACGCCAAACTGGTGAATATCTTCGGCTATTGATTGCTTTTTTTAATACGTATACATTTTAAATATAATATGGAAGATTTTTTGAATTCGTTGATGAATATTGTGATGGGTAAGGATATTCCTTTCTTCGCAGCTTTCCTGATGGGTCTGGTGGTCTCTATCAGTCCTTGTACGTTGGCTGCCAATGTATCTGCCGTGACCTATTTGGCAAAAGATGAGCGTAATGATAAGAAACGGGTCTTTCTTAAGGGTGTGGTTTATACCTTGGGCCGTACGTTCATGTACGCTTGTGTGGGTATGTTGCTTGTATATTTTGCAAGCGGAATTAAGATAGGAGCCTCTTTCCAACATACGTTGGGTATGATTGCAGGACCCTTGTTCATCCTTATCGGTCTGTTGATGTTGGATATCATCCATATTCATGGCTTGGCCGATAAGTGTTTGGCAAAACTGAATTTCTCTAATATGAACCGCTCGTTTTGGGGCTCGTTCTTCTTGGGTTTCATCTTGGCGTTTGCCTTCTGTCCCTATTGTGCAGGTATCTATTTCTGTGCTATGATACCGTTGGCTATCACCGCTCAGATGGGTGTTTTCTTGCCTTTGTTCTTTGCCTTGGGTGCAGCTGTTCCTATCTTGATAATGAGCTGGATCTGGTCTTACAGTTTTAATGGATTGTCTGGCATGTACGACCGTTTTGCAAAGTTCGAGCTTTGGTTCCGTCGTATTTTGGCCTTGCTCTTCATCCTTTCGGGTGTTCTGTTTGTAATGGAGTATTATTTTGAATAGGAGGTTGGTTATGAAAAGAGGTTTATTGATTTCAGTTCTTTTGATGGTCTCGTCGTTGGTATTTGCCGGAGGCGAAATAAAGTTCGACACGTTGGAGTACAACTTCGATAAAATTTGTATGGGTGCGCCCATTCATCATGATTTCAAGTTCAAAAACGTGGGTGATGGTCCGCTTGTAGTGAAGGATGTCCGTTCGTCTTGTGGTTGCGTCTACGCAGCTTGGACAGCCTCTCCCGTAGCTCCCGGCGACACTGGTTCTGTCCGTGTTTTTTACAAAAACAATGTCAGCGGAGTTTTCCACAAAACAGTAAAAGTCATCTCCAACTCATCCCGCTCTAACAGAAAATTACCATTGGTAATTAAAGGCGAAAGCCTCAATAAAAAAGATTTCAAAGCCATGCAGCAAAGCAAATAATCTGCATTTGATAATATAACAGAGGCCGTGTGATGAACACGGCCTTTATTGTTTAATGTGATAAGGATGAACAATTCTCCAATCGGGAGGGTGAGTTTTCAACTCGCTCAAAAATTATGCCTTTAGCTTCTTTTGTGTGTTCTTTATTATTTCTTTTTACTTTCTGATGAATTTTTGTCTAATAAATCGAAAGCCTTGTATATGTTAGAATATGAATCTCCATTTTCATTGCAGGCTTTGGCCCTTTCTCGTGCAAAGTTTAATTTGTTGTCTGCACATAGGTCAGAAACCCATTTCTCTTTTTTGAAGAAATCTTCTTTCTTTTGGTAATCTTTCAGATACTTTTTAAGTAAGTAATATGGAGAGCAAAGGCTAATCAAGAAAACTCATGTTACATCTTTTCTTTTAAGAACTGGTACAGCAATGCTGCACTTCCAAAAGAACATGTCTTGTGATATCCATCGGCTTTATCGGGATTTGCAAAGTCACCAACACCCTTTATCCACATCGCACCTTTTAAATTTTGTGAACTCAAAAGCTTAGAAGTTAGATACAATCCGAAACCTTCCATGTCAAGCCCCTCAAGTTTGCGGTCCGATGCTTTAAGTTCTTTTACCACTTCTTCTGAGGTAACGACATAGGGACCACAGCACGTGGCTGCCATAGCAATCTGATAATTATCACGGTTTTGTACCAAGAGATTGGATCTCTTGATTTTCGTCATCAAATTTGCTTGTGTTTGTTCGTCCTCTATCAGCTCTTGCATTGTAAGTGTGAGCTTTGATGGAGCTTCAATCTGATGGACCTCTTTCAAGAGTTTAACAGAACCATCAATGTCTTTCAGTTTACCAGAAGCATAGTCTTCAATTGCAGAAGCCACCAGAATATCACCTAACTGTAAGTCGCTTGAAGGAAAACCAGCAGAGAAGCCTGTCATGAAGACAGTATTCACATGAAACAGGGTATACATTAAGGTTGTCAGTACCGACGTGGCAATAACGCCCGCTCTTCCTGCCATAGCTGCAACCACCTTCACTTCAGCCCCGCTAGCTGTAGTAACGATAATTGACTTGAAGAGGAAAGGTACGTCCTCCTCAATAGTCAGATTATTCCATTTTGTCTCGCCGCCGAAGGCTGCAAGAAGCTGTTTGAATTCTTCAGACAGCGCACAAACAACAGCAATATCAAAGTTTCTTCTTTGCTGT
Organism: Paludibacteraceae bacterium; assembly: GCA_023227695.1. Classification (GTDB taxonomy): domain Bacteria; phylum Bacteroidota; class Bacteroidia; order Bacteroidales; family Paludibacteraceae; genus RGIG10190. The sequence goes on along the minus strand of JALNVE010000108.1, from coordinate 472 downwards.
AGACTTTTCAGAATGGCACTTTTGCTTCTTATTGTGAAATTAACTGCCTGCTTTAGTTGTTGCATCCATGTACTATCTTTCTGACGACATACAATAACGTTAAAAAGTAAACTTTCAAATTCTACTTTTTCTTTCTCGTAAGCATCTTCCTTTTCAGTGAGACCAATGATCTGTGTTGGCATCTTGACACTCTCACCAGCCCCCGAAATTTCACTAATAAAGTTCAAACCTCCGTTTTCGTCAGCTTCTTCTCCATCAAATAAAGGGAGTACTAAATCTAATAGCACAAGATCATAGTAATCATTTGCTACAGCTTTTCTTCCGGATGCGACACTCACCGCTATATCAACATTATCTTCTGAGATACAGCATCCCTCAAAAAGTACTTTTTTTATAGTTACTACTTTTGGGGACGAATCGTCCAATATCAATATCTTAATCATATTTTTGTTTTTATGTATTCTATTAATTG
>JALNVE010000107.1 GCA_023227695.1 Paludibacteraceae bacterium | reverse complement strand
TGTCAAAATAAAAAAATACAAATCAAAAAAAATATCCATTCCAGCAAGCTAGCTTGCTGGAATGGATAAATCATAGTATGTTTGTCCAATAAAACCTGTAACGCTTATTTAGGACTTGATAGCCATCCGTCAGGTAATCCTGACGGATAGTTGAGAGTTTCTATTATTCGAAAGAGCGGATCTCCATGCGGCGGTTCTTTTCTCTGCCAGCCTCTGTATCCTCGGATGCAACAGGTTCGTCACCTCCTACAGCCTTTATTTCGATTCGGCTGCGCTCTATTTCTTTCTCTACAAGATAACCTCTGATTAAGCTTGCATGTTCTTTTGACATGAAACGGCTAAACTCAGCACCTTGTTCCATGCTGTAGTGACCTTTGATCACCAATCTTGCATTCTTGTGAGTCAACATGTATTCTGCAATCTCATCAAGAATATTGTATGATGATGGATTGAGGATCATCAAATGTTGTTTTTCCTCGAACATAATACCATAAGAAGCCTTCTCCCACAACTTACCTTCGTTGTTGTTGATCTTAGGAGCAGATGGCTCTTTTATTGGTATCTCAGGAGCAAGAACTGTGTCTTTTGCTGGGATAGTATCCAAAACAGGGATAGTATCTAAAACTGGAACAGTATCCAAAACAGGAATTGTATCCAAAACTGGGATAGTATCCAAGACAGGGACAGTATCTATTGCAACAGTATCTACAGATGGTATTGTATCAATAGCAGCAATCGTGTCTGGCGCTATTGTGTCAACAGGAATGGTGTCTTCGAGAATGGTAACTGGCATCTCCTCTTCTGGCTTTTTCTCTTCTTTTGGTTTCTTTGTCCAACCAAAGACGAAGTTCATACCCATTGAGAAACTGATGTCTCTAGCTTGAGTCGGAACAACAAAATTATCTCCTTTAGCAAATTTTACAGGAATGTTATCGATGGCAGCGTAGAGGTTTAGAGTACCTAAGTTGAAGTTAGTACCCCATCCGAAGTTACTCCAACAACCGTCAAGCAAAGAGTAGCTTAGAGAGGTTGAAAAAATTCTCCAAGGCTTGAAATTGGCTGAAAGAGACAATTCCTCTGATAACAATGCGCTGTGGATGTAGGTTTTAGACAAAAGACCGAAACTCATTTTGTTGTCCCAAACTCCGTATTCAGCACCTATGAAGACTTTGGCGGTCAACCAAGATGTGAAAGGGTCGCTGTCGTTTTCTACGGTGTACATGTTGTTGAAAATCTCTTCGTATTCTTTTCCGTAATCAACCGTATCTTTATCTTTTATGTCGTAAACCACACCATTGAATGTAAAGTCAGTCTTCTGCTTTAAACCGTGTAGATTGTCTCTCCATCTGATAAAACCGAGGTCAATGACACTGGCAGACAATTGTAATTCAGGAAGTAATCGGTAGGTAGCACCCAAGTCTACGCCAACTCCTAAACCTGCGATTTTTGCATAGTCAGCAAATTTCACATCATCTTCATTGTATTCAATGTCTTTTAGAGAACCGTCCTCATCTTTTACAAGTTTGATACCTGGAGTTGAAATGTCAATTTTGCCGTCGCCAGACATTACCCATTGATCTTTATTCATTGTTAATGTCAGATCGTCAAAATCGGTATGCAAACTACTATGTCCCAAGAGTAATTTCAACTTAGCACCGAGATTTAATTTATCGTTGAGATTGTAAGAGTAACCAACAGCAGCCTCAGAATAGACAAGAGCATTGAAGGCTAAATCATCAATGTGGTAGGTCTTGGTGGCATCGATGTCTCCATTTCCTACAAAAATAATTTCTGCAAGGCTCTTTGGTATATTGAATTGTATGTCAGTTTTAGTAGAAAGAGAGAATGTGACATAAGAACGTTGTTTTATTCTGAATCCGAAGTTGATAATCTGAAGATTAAAATCAGAATAAATGTACAAGTTGTCGTGCATCGCATCCAAGAAGCCATCTATACCGTTGTCTGCTTTTTTGCTGAGAAATGATACGGTCTCTTTCTTTCCGTTGATGGTCTTACCTTGGAACACATCTTCGAAAGCTATGCAGTTGTTTCCTAAACTGAAGTTGAGTGAAGAGAAACCAGGCATACCAATGTAGAACTTAGTGTCGTAAGGTTGGAATGCCGGGTTTAAATTGTGTCTTAATGGATTCTTCTCCATGAAGTACAATGTGCTAGCTCCCTGTCCGAAAACCGTAGTTGCTCCAAAAGAAAGTAGCAATAGAAGTATATATAAAATTCTTTTTTTCATTTTGGTCAATATTAATCCAGTTGCTAAGAGATGATGTTATTTGTTGTCTTTTTCTGTATCGACAGCTCCTTTTATGGACACGTAACCTTTTGCTTCAATCGTGTTGTAGGTGTTAAGAATAACAGATTCGGAACTGTCAGGTACATCTATTGTGTAGGTTAACAGAATCTTCTTCGTCCGTTTCAAATCTTTAACCATAGATTTGTCTGCATATATGGCAACTCTCGAGCTTTGCGGTGCATAAACCTTGTGGGTTTGCGGAAGAACTGGCGCTGCTTTCACATCAATGGTTTTTCTTAACTTAGGATTTTTGATCTCTTTATAAACATAGATGGAATCTGCGTAGTTGGATGCAAGAGAATCGTCTTCCAAGAAGGTGGCAACGACATTGACCTTAAGTGGCATTTTGTTGTTAACCTCTAAATATATGATAGCACTGTCAACCTCGAAATCGCTTTCCTCATAATCGACTAATGCATCAAATAACTCTTCGTCTAATGTGTCTCTTTGGATGATGTTGCTTCCTTTATTCAACCAGAAGGGGATATAGGCAGTGAGACCTAAATTAACGTAGGTGGAATCAAGAATGAAATATGGTTTCTGATCTGCAGACAACTTGGAACCGTTTATGAGAAATCCGTTTGTGACGTCCAGAGTGTCAGGAGAACTGTTGAGAAGATCAGCTACATTGCAGTTTTGAGCGTCAAACTCCTCTTTCAAAGCGAGAACCTCTTTTCCAACTACATTTGATGCGCTTAAATGAAGAGGGTATTTTTTGTTTCCGTTAAAGAGACCATCGACAGAAGAGCCATCTATCTTTCTTGCTTTCAGTTCTTCTATGGATGCATCGATCGGAACACCTGCGTTCGATGTGATGTTGATACGCAAATGAGGATCGGTGAATTTTATGTTGTAGCTCATGTCCTCTTCGTTGAATAGGTCAATGCTCAAGCTATTGGTTTCTATCTGAGTCTCTTTTGCTTTCATAAATCCACAGATTCTGTCGTATCTCATCCAGTTAAGGTTTGTAACGATCTCTATATATGAATCCTCTTGAAGCTCAAATGGTACATTGTCTGTTATTTTGATTGTACATTTGAATGGGATTGTCTGTGATTTCGTCAAGTCTAATTTTGAGTTGTTGAAAGTGACCGTACCTTTCTTATGAACATTGTCCCAAGTGTAGTCACAACCAGGATAATCTCTTGTGTCGACTATTAACATCATCTTGTCTGTTATTCCTGGTATGTTTGAATTGATCTTAAAGTCAACATCCGCATGATTTATAACGATCGTATCGATTTCACCTTCGCCGCTTTCATCGTCAAATACAATTGGTAATTCTGCTACCGCCGATAAGTCAACAGACGGGATGTATTGAAGAACTTTGTACTCGTTGAAACGATCGGCGTCCAACAATTCTGAAAGTAAATGCTTAGATGAATGTTCGTCTAATGTGAAGCGGAAAGGATTCAAGTCAATCCTTGTGATGGTATCATATTGGAAATAGATCAAACCATCTTCGGCAGAATGCAAACCATCAATCTCAACTTCTTTAAGCAAATCGCCTGCGTTTATGACCGAATGGCCTATTGGTACTACTTGTTCTATAGGAATGTAAATGTCGTCAGACATGTTGTCTAAGTCATAACTGTCGTCAACGCAAGAGTTTAGACACGCCAAACTTAGTAAACCAACTCCCAATGCACTAAAATGTAATTTTCTCATAATGATAGAAGCAGTTATAAATGTTTATTTTCAAAAATAAGTAAAAATTTATGAAAAAAAATGTATTTAGGTGGAATAAATATAAAAAAAAAGAGGCGGATTTGAGAATTCTCAAACCCACCTCTTGAATTTATTAATTATCTAGGATTAATAAACAATCACTTTTTCTCTTACAATAGAACCGTTGATATCGATAGTGACAAAGTAAATGCCGTCCTCAAATTCACCGATTGTAGTGCTGTTTTGGTTAAGAACACCATTGTACATGTTCAAACCAGAAGCTGAATAGATGTTTACCTTTGCATTATAATCTTTAGCGTTGTTCATATTGATGATAATATCACCTTCTTTTGAAGTAACTGTTGAGTTGGCAAGTTCGTTCTCAACTTCATCAACACTTACAGTGCTTACCGCAGAGAGTCTTAAAGGGCCAAGACCTGCACACTCTGTCATGAAAGTGACAAGTAGTGTCTGAACACCTGAATTCTTGAAGTAAAGTCCGTAATTTGCCTGTCCGTTTTTGCCATCGAAGTCTGAACGGAATTTAGAATAGCCCCAATCTCCATAGCCACCACTGCTTGAAGGAGTTCCGTTTGGTTGCAAGTAAATTACGCTTACCTCAGTGTTCTCTTTGTCATTCAAATCACGGATGATGTTCTCATTGTCAACCATGAATGAGATTCTGTTCTTAGAATCGTGAGCGTTAGCGAAAGCAGATAGTTCATAGTAACCCGCCTTTTCTACATCGATAGTAAACTTAACCCACTCACCTGAAAGAATGTAACCGATGTTGCATGTGTCTGTTTCATTTGAAATGCGGTTTACGTCTACACAGTCGTTATTATGGTAGCCTGGTTTCATTCTTGCGTCACTGGAACCGAGACCTGCATTACAATGATTGTTTGCGTAAGCGTCTTTTTGCCATTGTGCGTCGTCAGATTCATGGTAAGCATTACCTTCACCTCCGTTATCGTAGAAGTCCATTAAGATAAAAGAATCTCCGTTGTCACTGATCTTTTGAAGTTCATAAGGAGTTGTTGCACCCTCCATTGTAGGTGTTTGATCTCCTTTGTGAAGTTGATTGCAGATGAATGTGCCAGATTGGCTGAATCCGTTTCCGCTCAAACCACCAGACATACCACCTTCCGTTGACCAGCTCCAGTTACACCAACTGATTGTTACATTGCCACGGTTGTTTCCGTTACAGATGTTAAGGAATGTTTTGGCATTGTCTTCAGAGTACATGCTTTGTCCTTTGTTTTCAGTTGTTCCCCACTCGGTAACGAAGATAGGAATGAACTTGGCAGCGGTCATCAATTCGCCGAAGTACTGTGTTTGGTTTCCTACATATGAGTGGAATGAGTACATGATATTAAGAGTAGGGTAGCCTTTGATAGGGTCCTCAACTGCATGTACAAGTGCTTGGTCCCATTGTGGAGTTCCTATGATGACAACAGCATTAGGGTCTACATTATTGATCTCAGGCAAAATTTTATTGGAGTAATCTTTGATGTCCTTCCAAAGTGCTGGACGGTAGATGTCACCGTCAGTGTTTTCATTTGGTTCGTTGCAAAGTTCGTAAAGAACGTGTTTATATCCATTTTGCTGTGCAAATTGAGCTATGTCTTTAAAGAAACCTTGAGGATCTTTGCTCAAATAAGATGTTGGAGTTCCTGGGGTAAGTACGTGCCAGTCTATCAAACAATACATGTTCAATTCTGCAGTCCATCTGATGCAATTCTTAATCCAATCTGGATCCTTCCAGCCGCCTTCTTCCACATACATGGCGATTCTAGCGATGTTGGCACCTGTCTTTTTCTGGTTGGTCAAGAAATCTTTGCTGTCGTAGAGAGAGCCGTTCCATTGACGGCCGTGAGTACTCCAACCACGTAGTTGTACAGGTTCACCTGATTCAGAACACAATTGGTTGCCCACCAGTTTAAGCTTTCCCCAAGTATCTACGTACTTGTTGTTCGAACATTCACTTTCGTTTGAGTAGTTGAATGCGAAAGCCTGCAAACATGTAAATGCTGCTGCAAGTAATGTAAAAATCTTTCTCATTTGTTTTTCACGTGTGTTTTATTAAAATTAATTCCGTCCCTTAATCTTAAAAGGAAACATTTTCAACGTATCACACAAAAATCGTACAATTTTATTATTATTAAAAATAAAAACCCATATTTATTCATCAATCTATTGATTTAGAACGATATGTATTTTTGTGAAAAATTAGCAATTGGAAAAAATGATCAAAAAAAAGGCTATATGGTATGTTTTTTGTTCGTTTAAAAAATACATGCCAAGTGTATATTTTTATACATTTGCACTTTAGGATTTTTTTTTAAAATGGTTTTGTAAATGTATGCTTGACTTAAAATAGTCAAATAATAGGGACGGGGATTGCTTGCGTTATACATATGTAGACCCCTATTTTAGAACATAACTCAAATAAAATGAAAAGCAGAAAACGAATTATGCGGTATCTCTTGTTAATTTTGTCTTTTTCATGGACAACGTTGGCAGAAGCAAATATTTCAATAAGTGAATTAATGCCTTGCAATATATCTACTTATAGAAATAGCAACAATAATTTTGTGGGTTGGGTCGAAATCTATAATGATAGTGAAGATGATCTTGATTTGAAAGGCTATACCATTAAAAATCAGAAAAAAGACGGTACCGTTAAGTGGGTTTGGACAATAAGTCAAAGCTCTGTGATACCTGCAGACGATTATACTCTCCTCTATTTTGATGAGATAACAGATCAAAGTTTCCATGTTGGATACAAGTTGGATACGGATGGTGGAACGATAGTCATAAGTTCAGGTGCTACAGTTTTGAGTTCTGTTACTTATCCTCAGATGGTTCCTCATCTCTCTTACGGTTATTACAATAACGTTTTGGGTTTTATGGAGCCAACTCCAAAGAAGGACAATACAATAGGCTTTGCTTCTTTTACAACTTCAAGATGTGTCAAACCCTCTTTAAGTGTAACTCCAGGAATTCAGACAGCTGATGAGGTTACTGTTTCTATCTCTTCTGGAACTTCTAAAGCAACTATTTATTATACGACAAATGGTTCTGAACCAACTAAAGATAAAGGGAAACTCTATGAAGAACCGATCAAAATCTCTAAAAATAAGGTGATTAGAGCAAAGGCATATAAAGATAGCATGCTTTCTAGTGAGATCGCAACAGGTTCATATATCTTTTTGGATGATAAGCACAAAAGTTGCAATGGATTTTCTGCTCCTATCGTATCTATCGTAACAGATAGTGCTAACTTCTACGACAACACATACGGAATTTATGTGACAGGTACCAACGGAACCACAAACCCTAACAAGTCTTGCTTGTCAGGTTCTGCTAACTATAACCAGGATTGGACTCGTCCTGTGAATTTTGAATATATCGTAGACGGTAAACCTGTCCTCTCTCAGGAAATTGAGGTGTCTGTTATGGGAGGTTGCTCTCGTATGTATAAATACAAATCTTTGAAGATGAATGCTTCGAAGAAGGCAGGAAAAAACAAGTTGGAGTATGATTTTTTTCCTGAAAAAACAGGAAATAAATATAAAAGCCTTCAATTGAGGAACGGTGGTAACGCATATGAAACTTTGCGTGTGAGAGATGGTTTCATGCAGTCTATAGCTTCTCTTTTAGGTTTGGATTGTCAGGCTTATATGCCAGTGGCTTACTATATCAATGGTTCTTATGCTGGTTTGATGGGTTTGCGTGAACGTACAAACAAAGATTTTGTCTATTCTAATTATGGTTTGGATGAGGAACAGATTGATGTGTTGGAAATTACTGAGAAGTCAGTTACTGCCTCTTCTGGTACAAAAGATGCTTATGACGAGTTGGTGAAAATGTTGGAAAACAATAATCCAGCTTCTGAAGACTATTATTCTAATGCAGCCAAATATATTGATATGGATGAGTATATCAATTACCATATCTTCGAACAATATATTGTAAATACAGACTGGCCTTCAAACAACACTAAGATTTGGAGGGAGAAAAACAATGGTCGTTTTCGTTGGATTGTTTACGATACCGACTTCGGATTAGGTCTTTATGATGCTGGCGGACCAAACTATACGGGTGTTGACATGAATATGATTAACTTCGCAATGGGAGAGGGCGTTACCAATTGGGGTAATCGCGAGCCTTGGATGGTCACTATCTTCAAACACTTGATGCAGAATGAAGAGTTTAAAGGCAGATTCTTGACGAAATATCTTCAACATCTGAAATATACTTTTACTCAAACTAAGATTGACTCTTTGTGGAGTGTCATTTCAGAAAGAGCAGGCGGCGAATATTGTGCATCAACAAGTGGTGCTGATTTGGATAACGATGCTCAGGGAATGCTTTCATTCGCGAAAAAACGTCCTGAAGTTATATACAGAAACTTGAAGGAGTTCTATAAGGCAGGTGAAAAGATCAATCTTTCAATTTCTATTCAAGATGTAGAGGGCAAGGTCATTCCAAATGCTGATATTATCATGAATTACCAGCCATTGGGTTCTCCTGAATATGATAACTACTATTTCTCGGGACTTACACTTCGTGTGGAACCTAAGGCTCCGCTTGGATATACATTTAAGGAGTGGAAACTTTCTTCTGAAATTTCAAAAACGACCAAGGTCATTCCTTTGTTGGACCAAACAACTACCTGGACTTATCACTTCTCTGCTGATCAGCCTGCGGGAGCTTGGAATGCTGCTGTATACGATGATTCTGCTTGGGAAAAAGGTGTGGGTTCGTTTGGCATTAACTGTAAAGAGTATACTCCAAAAGTTCAGTTGGTCGACTCTGAAGAGCCAGATGTACACTTCACCACCTCTTATTACCGTACAAAGTTTACTATTGACAATCTTGAAACCGTTGATTCTCTTTTGGCAAACATTGTTTATGATGATGGTGCTGTTGTTTATTTGAATGGTAAAGAGGTGAAACGTTTGAACATGCCTGAGGGTGAAATTACATACGACGTCTATACAGGTGCTGATAATTACGTGAACGATAAAAATGATCAGTTCTACATCAACAAATCTTTTTTGGTGTTGGGCGAAAATGTAATTGCAGTGGAGGTTCACCAGTGCGAACCTGCAAGTGCAGATATGACTTTTGCATTCAATTTGTCTGAAATCTATGGTGGCTCTCTTAATAAGGGTCAGGTTTTGGAGGCTTCTTTGACTAAAGATATAGATATGGTTGCAGTATTTGAGTTGAGTAAAACATGGCAGACTCCAACTCTTGTCTTGAATGAGATTTGCTCATCTAATGACGAGAATTCTGGTAATGCCGATGAATATGGCAACTATCCTGACTGGATTGAGATTTACAACTTCGGTAAGGAAAATATTGATATGGCTGGAATGTACTTGACCGATGATGTGAACGAATTGAAGAAGAGCATTTTTCCTTATGGTTATGGAGATGAAACAGTGATCAAGGCGGGCGAACATAAGATTATTTATGCAGATAACGCGATTTGGAGAGGTCCTAATCACGCAGATTTCAAGATCTCAGCTTCTGGTTCTAAGTTGGCTTTGGCCTATAACAGACAGGACGCAACCATAATCTTGGATTCTATTACATGTGTGTCTTTGAATACGAATGCATCATACGGTAGGGAGGATGATGGAAATCTTTGGATAAAGTTTGGTCTCTGTATAGATGGTGAAAATACAGTGACATACCGAGAGAGAAACGCTTCAGGTTGTCCTGAGGGAGTGGATCTGGACGATTATCTTGCTGATGAAGAAGAGGAGAACGAAGGAGTCCAAATCTATCCAAACCCAGTTCTGTCCACCTTGAATGTAAAAATAACGGATGATTTGTATGAGAATTTTGGAGA